>NZ_DSDD01000331.1:0-2303 GCF_011048875.1 Rhodovulum sp. | reverse complement strand
TGGCCTGCATGATGGGGGCCCAGCCGGAACTGGCAAAATGGGTCGAGACGCATCCGAACTGGACCGTCGCCAACTGGAAATGCCGGTATCTGAACACCGCCCGGCGCAAGGTCTGATCCCGCGGGCGGCGTTTGCGCTTGCAGCGGCTGCGGGGTAGGGGTTCAGTCCGGGCCATGGTTCCGGACGTAACCCTGACCCCCAAGGATATCGAGCCGCTTGAGCGGATCGCACGGTTTTCCTGGGACTGGGCGCCCGCCCTCTGCGCGCCCGGCGATGGCTGCGCCGATTATCACCGGGCCTGGTCGACGCTGCGGCTGGTTCGGGCGCAAGGCAAGCCGCCTGCGGGCTGGCAGTTCTTTCACGGCGACATCGCCCGGGCCGCGGCGCAGGGTGCGCGGCGGGTGCTGATCTCGGGCGGGGCCGATACCGGGGTGCTGGCCATTGTCGCCTCGGGATTTCGCAATGCGGGCGTTTCGCCGCAAATCACCTATGTCGATCGCTGCGCGACGCCGGTGATGCAGAACCGCCTGTTGGGTGCCGAGCTGGGCCTTGATCTGACCGCCCGCACCGCCGACATGCTGGACTTCCGCGCCGAGGGCATGGACCTGGTGATCGCCCATTCCTTCCTCGTCTTCCGTCCCCGGGACCAGCGCGGCCGGGTCGTCGCGAACTGGGCGGCAAGCCTTGTGCCCGGCGGCGCGGTGTTGATGTCCAGCGCGCTGGCGGAGGATGGTGAGGGCGAGCCCTGGCGGCCAGCGGGCGCGGACGACATCCCGGCCCGGCAGGCAAGGCTGACCGAACAGGCGCGAGCCGCGGGGCTTGCACCCGCGGAGGCGGCCGAACTGGCCGAGGTCGCGGGCCGGTTCTGGGCGTCTCGCCCGACACGGCGCACCGGCCCCCTGGGCGATGGCGAGATGCGCGGGCTGTTCGCGGCGGCCGGGCTGACGGTCGAGCGGGTGGACCATACCGGCAAGTCAACGGATCTGGCCAACGGAACGGGCATGCTGCGCCGCCGTCGGGCCGAGATCGTCGCGTGCAAGCTCGCCTGATCTGCGCGGCCGGGCGGTGATGCAACAGGGCGGGGCCATTTCTTCTGCCGTCTTGTTCGTGCCCGCCCCCCACTCTACATGCGAGTCCATGAAGCGCTGGCTCCCCTTCGTGAAATCCGATCCGCTGGTGGCGGTGATCCGTCTTTCCGGCCCGATTGCGGCGGGCGGCCGGGGCGGGGCCAGCCTGTCGGATGCGGGGCTTGCGCCCGTGATCGAGCGCGCCTTTCGCAAGGGCCGCCCGGCAGCGGTGGCGCTGGCGTTGAACTCGCCCGGCGGATCGCCTGCGCAAAGTGCGCTGATCGGCGCGCGGATCCGCCGGCTTGCCGAGGAATGCGAGGTGCCGGTCTTCGCCTTCGTCGAGGATGTGGCGGCCTCGGGCGGCTACTGGCTGGCCTGCGCGGCCGACGAGATCTGGGCCGACCGCAGTTCGATCATCGGCTCGATCGGGGTGATCTATGCGGGCTTCGGCTTTCCCGGGCTGTTGTCGCGCTATGGCGTGGAACGCCGGGTGCATGCAGCGGGCGAAAGCAAGAGCTTCCTCGACCCGTTCCAGCCGGAAAAGCCCGAGGACGTCGCGCGGCTCATGCAGTTGCAGACTCCGATCCATGAAGCGTTCAAGGACCATGTCCGCGCGCGTCGCGGCACGCGGCTGAAGGAGGATCGCGTTCTCTTTACCGGCGATGTCTGGGTCGGGGAGCAGGCGGTCGAACTGGGGCTGGCGGATGGCATCGGCCATATGGTGCCGGTGATGAAGGACCGTTTTGGCGACAAGGTGAAGTTCGCGCTGCATAGCCCGCGCAAGGGTCTTTGGTCGCGGCTCGGTGCGCCCGCAGTGGCGGGCGTGATGGACGAGATCGAGGAGCGCGCGCTGTGGGCGCGCTATGGATTGTAGGATATGATAGTCAAGATCGTGACGCTCTTCCTGATCGGCATGGCCGTGCTGGCCATGTTCGGCAGGCTACGCCTGCCCGGGACGGGCGGTCGGCGCATTGCCTTCGGGCGGTCCGGAACCGGCAAATGCCCCGCCTGTGGACGCCATCGGATCGGCAGTGGTCCCTGCCCCTGCGGAAAGGGCTAGGCACAATGGCGATCCAGTTCATGTACGCCGCCCTCGGGTTGGCGTTGCTGGTCATGGCCGGGGACAGCCTGGTCAAGGGGGCGGTGAACCTGTCGCTGCGACTGGGCGTGCCCGCGCTGATCGTGGGGCTGACCATCGTGGCCTTCGGCACCTCGGCGCCCGAACTTCTGGTCTCG
>NZ_DSDD01000052.1:0-2304 GCF_011048875.1 Rhodovulum sp. | reverse complement strand
GACCGCAGCCAAGGCGGCGAGGAAGTGTTTCGCGAAAGCCGGTCTCTGGTGCTGAAATCGCTGCGCGTCCGTCGTGTCTTTGACGAGGCGAACCAGACGCTGATCTACCTCGTCCATGCCCGCCAACTGACGCAGGACTCAGCCAAGATGTCGATCTCGACCGTGCCACTTTTCCGCTCGGGGCCGAACAGAGACTCCGCCGGACGCAGGTGCCCCGCTCAACCGGCGGTGGCGCCTTCCTTCTTGTGATCTGCATGGATCATCAGCGGCGCTGCATCCGAGGTCACGGCCTCTTCATTGACCACCACCTCCTCGACGCTGTCCATGCCGGGCAGATCGAACATGGTATCCAGCAGGATATCCTCCATGATCGAGCGCAGGCCACGCGCGCCTGTCTTGCGGGCAATCGCCCGCTTGGCGATGGCCGACAGCGCATCCGTGGTAAAGGTCAGCTTGACACCCTCAAGCTCGAACAGCCGCTGATACTGCTTGATCAGCGCATTCTTGGGCTCGGTCAGGATCTGCACCAGTGCGGGCTCGTCCAGGTCCTGAAGCGTCGCGATCACCGGAAGGCGACCGACGAATTCGGGAATCAGGCCGAATTTCAGCAGATCCTCGGGTTCGAGTTCCTTGAACATCTCGCCCACGCCGCGGGTGTCGTTCTCCTTGACATCCGCGCCGAAACCGATGGCCGATCCCTTGCCGCGCTGCGCAATGATCCTTTCCAGCCCGGCAAAGGCACCGCCACAGATGAACAGGATGTTCGTGGTATCGACCTGCAGGAACTCCTGCTGCGGATGCTTGCGCCCGCCCTGCGGCGGCACCGACGCGACCGTGCCCTCCATGATCTTCAGAAGCGCCTGCTGCACGCCCTCCCCGCTCACGTCCCTCGTGATCGAGGGGTTGTCGGACTTGCGGGTGATCTTGTCGACCTCGTCGATATAGACGATGCCGCGCTGGGCGCGCTCGACATTGTATTCCGACGCCTGCAGCAGCTTGAGGATGATGTTCTCGACATCCTCGCCGACATAGCCCGCCTCGGTCAGCGTGGTCGCATCGGCCATCGTGAAGGGCACATCAAGGATGCGCGCCAGCGTCTGCGCCAGCAACGTCTTGCCGCAGCCGGTCGGGCCGATCAGCAGGATGTTCGATTTCGCCAGCTCGATCTCGGACTTGCCCGCGTGATTGAGCCGCTTGTAGTGGTTGTGGACCGCGACGGACAGCACCCGCTTGGCATGCATCTGGCCGATCACGTAATCGTCCAGCACCGAACAGATGTCCTTGGGCGTCGGCACCCCGTCGGCGGATTTCAGGCCGGTGGCCTTGGTCTCCTCACGGATGATGTCCATGCACAGTTCGACGCATTCGTCGCAGATGAACACGGTCGGCCCGGCGATAAGCTTGCGCACCTCATGCTGGCTCTTGCCGCAGAACGAGCAGTAGAGCGTGTTCTTGGAGTCGCTGCCTGAAGTCGTCGCCATATCGGTCCTCTGCGGTCGTTTTGTGCGGCCCGTGCGGCCCCTTTAGCCCGGAAGGCGCCATTGCGCCCCACGCCACCAAGCAGCGTAGGGCAGTCATTGCCGGGGCACAACGCCAAAATCCGGATGGATCGTCCCGGGTTCTGCGTCAGGCCTTGGTCCCCTCCACGGCTTCGCGGCTTTCGACGATCTGGTCGATCAGCCCCCAGGACTTGGCCGCCTCCGGATCCATGAAGTTGTCCCGCTCAAGCGCGTCCACCACTACGTCGAACTCCTGACCGGTATGTTTCACGTAGATCTGGTTCAGCCGGTCCTTCAGCTTCTGCGTCTCCTTGGCGTGGATCATGATATCCGTCGCCTGACCCTGGTAGCCGCCCGAGGGCTGGTGCACCATGATCCGCGAATTGGGCAGCGAGAACCGCATCCCCGACGCACCGGCGGCCAGCAGAAGCGAACCCATCGACGCCGCCTGCCCCACCACCAGGGTCGACACCTTGGGCTTGATGTACTGCATCGTGTCGTAGATCGACAGCCCCGAAGTCACCACGCCGCCGGGGCTGTTGATGTACATCGAGATGTCCTTGGTCGGGTTCTCGGCCTCGAGATGCAGCAGCTGGGCCACGATCAGCGAGGACATCCCGTCATGGATCGGCCCGGTGATGAAGATGATCCGCTCCTTGAGAAGGCGCGAGAAGATGTCGTAGGCCCGTTCGCCGCGCGAGGTCTGCTCGACCACCATGGGCACGAGGGTGTTCATGTAATGGTCGATCATGTCGGTCATGTGCGCCTGCCTCTGGGATGCTGTGCGGGCCGGATGGCCCCTGTC
>NZ_DSDD01000367.1:0-2304 GCF_011048875.1 Rhodovulum sp. | reverse complement strand
CCGCCGCGCGGGCAGTCCGGGTCAGGTCCAGAACGGACCGATGCAGGCGGGGGACGACATGAGGCGCGATCCTGGAGACATCTCTTTCGGCAAGGCCAGCGAGTTCGGCATCGCCGGGATCGACCCCGATGTGCTGGCGCTGCCCGCCTTCGGACCCGACCGGGCGCTGGTGCAGACCGGCGGCGGCGATGCCGACCTGTTCCCGCGCGACAATGGCGATGGCTCGGCCGGGCTGGGCGTGCAGATCCTCGTCAGCCCTGGCGATCCGCTTGCGGCCGTCTTCGACGTCGATCAGACCCTGGCGGTGGTCCTTCAGGCGGGGCCTTCCGTCGATGCGATGGAGTTCCTGCCGGACGCCGTCCCCGGCCATGAGGGTGGCGCGCTGATGACGCTTTCGGGCTTCGGCCTCGGGCTTGATCCCTTCGTCCATTTTGCCGATGCGGCCGGGAACGGGGTCTTTGCCGGTGTCGTGGTCACGGTTGCCAGCCTTGCGGATGTGCAGCCGGTCCCGCTTCCGGCCAGCGCGCTGCTGCTGCTCGGGGGCCTTGCGGCCCTCGGCCTCGCCGCGCGCCACCGCCATCCTGTCCCCCGCCGCTGTCCGGCATATTTGGGGTGCCGGACAGCAGCTCCCTTTTCGCAAGGGAACCAGAAAAAGTCATGAGACAAGCTCTGGGTCGCCAAGAACACGGACAAGTTCGGCTATGACGGCATCAAGGGCGGCGCCTCCGGCGTCAGTTTCGTCATGGGCTGGGTCCATGCCTATGGCGCGGGCGATGCCGACAAGCCGATGAACGGCCCCTTCGGCGAGGCCGAGTCCGGGGCTGGACCGCGGCCTTCGACGATCTGGCCGCCTTCACGAAGACTGCCACGCTGACCGCAGGCAATGCCGGGACGCTGGACATGCTGGCGCGCGGCGAGATCGCCATCGGCCCGGTCTGGGTGGACATGTTCTATTCCTGGCAGGCCAACGGCCAGCTTCCGCCCGAGTTCCGCCTGGTGCTCGCCGCCCCCGGCATGCCCGGCCAGCCGATGCATTACGTCATCCCCGCCAGGGCGCCCCATGGCGACCTGGCGCGGGCCTTCATCGAACTGGCCACCAGCCCCGAGGTGCAGGCCGAGAGCATCGTCAAGCGGTTCAACTGGTATCCCGGCATCGACACCCGGCATGTCGAGGCCGCGCTGCCCCCCGAGACCCGGGCCAGGCTCTTCACCGATGTCGCGCCCGAGGATCTGGCGATCCGGGGCAAGCCCTTCCCGATCGCGCCCTACAACAACGCGATCCTCGAAGCCCATGAACGCCACCTTGCCCAGTGACGGCCCCCGGCCCCTTCGGGTCGGGCCAACCGGCCCCGACCGCCATGCAGACCGCCCCAGGCCGCCCCCCGTTGCGCCGCCGCGCGGCCCTGCCGCTGGCGGGGCTGGCGCTTGTCGCCCCGGCGCTGCTGTCGGTGCTGGTCTTCTTCGTGCTGCCGCTGGCGGCCTCGGTCGAGGGGGCCTTTCGCACGCCCGAGGGGCGGGGGCTGGCCAATTTCGTGAAGCTGGCCGAGCTTTACCGGGCCGACATCCTGTTCACGTTGCTGAGCGTGGGTCTGTCGATCCTTCTGACCGGCCTGATCGCGACCGCCATCGCGGGCTACCTGACGCTGGGCCAGAACCCGCGCGCCGTTGCGATCCTGCGCTGGCTCTGCCGCTGGCCGCTGGATGCCAGCTTCTCGACGCCGGGCCTGGCTGATGCGGCGATGCTTGGCAGCTGGCTCGACTGGTGCGGCATCGTCCTTGCCTTCGTGAGGAAGCAGACACCCGTTGTCACGCCGCTGCTGGCCGGCGCGATGGCCGCCCGCCCTTGACCGCGGCACGATCGAGGCGGCGCGCAATCTCGGCGCCTCGCGGTTTCGCGCGCTGTGGGACATCGTGCGGCCCCAGGGCGCGCGCAGGCTGATGACGGGGCTGATCCTGTCCTTCGTCACGATGATGTCGGTGCTGTCGGTGCCGCTGATGATCAATGCCCAGTCGCCCACCATGATCACCGCCGACATCGCCTTTCGCATCAATGCCTATGGCGATTACGGCGTGGCCAACGCGCTGGGGGTCGTCTCCCTGCTGATGACCGGGGCATTCGCCATCCTCTGTCTGCGCCTCGGCCTGAAGGAGCGGCAATGAAACGTCTGCTGTGGATCCCCCGCGCGCTGGGGCTGGGGGGGCTGGCCTTCCTGATCTTCGGGCCGATTTCCAACCTGCTTCTCTGGGTCTTCGCCGAAAAGTGGTTCTATCCCCACGCGCTGCCGACCGACTGGGGGTTCGGCT
>NZ_DSDD01000399.1:0-2310 GCF_011048875.1 Rhodovulum sp. | reverse complement strand
TGCGCTTCGATCCGGTCTATCACGGGCATTTCAAGCGCAACCGCAACCGGCTGGCCGATTTCCCGAACCTCTGGGCCTATACCCGCGAGCTGTACCAGTGGCCCGGCGTCGCGGCGACGACCGATTTCGGTCATGTCGTGCGCCACTACCATTTCAGCCATGACAGCATCAATCCGCACCGGATCCTGCCCACGGGCCCGCGGATCGACTGGCTGGCGCCGCATGGCCGGGACCGGCTGAAAGCGGCGTGAGGCCGGTCAGGCGACCAGCGCCTCGGCCCGGCTCAGATCGACGGAAACAAGCTGGCTGACGCCCTGCTCGGCCATGGTCACACCGAACAGCCGGTTCATCCGGCTCATGGTGATCGCGTGGTGGGTGATGATGAGAAAGCGCGTATCGGCACGGCGCGTCATCTCGTCGAGCATGTCGCAGAAGCGCGTGATGTTGGCGTCGTCGAGCGGCGCGTCCACCTCGTCGAGAACGCAGATCGGGGCCGGGTTTGCCAGGAACACGCCGAAGATCAGCGCCAGCGCCGTCAGCGTCTGTTCGCCTCCGGACAGAAGCGACAGGGTCGAGAGTTTCTTGCCCGGCGGCTGGCACATGATCTCGAGCCCTGCCTCCAGCGGATCGTCGGATTCCACCAGCACCAACCGCGCCTCGCCGCCACCGAACAGATGCTTGAACAGCATCGCGAAGTTGGAATTGACCTGCTCGAAGGCGGTCAGAAGCCGCTCGCGCCCCTCGCGGTTGAGGCTCGCGATGCCAGAGCGCAGCGTGCGGATCGCCTCTTCCAGATCGCGCTTTTCGGTGGCCAGTGTCTCGTGCTCGGCGCGCACGGTGCGGGCATCCTCCTCGGCGCGCAGGTTCACCGCGCCCAGCGCCTCGCGCTGGCGTTTCAGCCGGGTGACGTCATGCTCGATCTGTTCGGCCGAGGGCATCCGGTCGGGATCGGCGCCCAGCCGGTCCAGCAGCGCGGCCGGCGTCGCCTCCATTTCCTCGGCGATGCGGGCTGCGGCCTGGGCTGCGGCTTCGCGCGCGGCTTCGGCACGGGCTTCGGTTCCGGCGCGGGCCTCGCGGGCCTCGCCCGCGGCGCGCTCGGCCTCGCGCGCGGCGCGTTCGGCCTCGCGCAGGGCGGTCTCGGCCTCGGCCAGCGCGTCCGCCGCGCTCTGCCGCCGGTCCTCGGCCTGCGCGATCGCGGCGTCCAGTTCCTCGCGCTTCGCGGCGATTTCCCCGGGCGCGGCGACAGCTTCCTCCAGATCGGCCTCTGATGCCGCCTTGCGTTCGGCAAGTTCCGCGATCCGCGTTTCGGCGGTGTCCAGCCGCTTGCGCCAGGTCGCCGCTTCCCGCGCGATCTCGACCAGACGGCGCTGCCGTGCCTCGGCGTCGCGCTTCAGTTCGTCATGGGCGGCACGGCGGGCGATCATCGTCATCCGCGCGGCCTCGACCGTGGTGCGTACATCCTCAAGCCCGGCCCGCGCTGCGTCCAAGTCGTCCAGCCCAGTCAGCGCCGCCTCGGCCTCGCGCAGGCGGGTGCGCGCGGCGGTGGCCTCGTCCTCGTGGCGCGAGACCGCCATCTTCGCGGTTTCCAGTCGGCTTGCCGCGATGTCGCGCTCGGCCTCGGCGCGCGAGAGCGCCCTTCCCGCCTCGGCCAGATCGCGGTCGGCGACGCGGCGGGCCTCGCGCGCGGCGCGGTCGGCCTCGGTCGCATCGGCCAGCGCCGCGGCCACGCCCTGATGGGCGCGCGCCGCCGCCTCGGCCCGGGCCGTCGCCGCATCCAGATCGCGGCGCAGATCGGCCAGCCGGTTGAGCTGTTGCAGGCGCAGCGCGGCGGCGCTGGGGGCATCGCCTGCGCCAGCGCGCAAACCGTCCCAGCGCCAAAGATCGCCCTCGCGGGTCACAAGCCTTTGGCCGGGCTTCAGCGCGGGTTGCAGCCGCACTCCTGTTTCGCGATCCGGCACCAGCCCGATCTGCCCGATCCGGCGCAGCAGGACCGGCGGCACGCTCACATGATCGGCCAGCGGCAGCGCGCCCTCGGGCAGCGGCTGCGGCCGGTCATAGGGGGGCAGGGCGGCCCAGCCCGAGGCGGCCTGGTCCCGCGCCTGGGGCGCGCGCAGATCGTCGGCAAGCGCGGCGCCCAGCGCCTTTTCATAGCCCTTCTCGACGCCCAGAAGGTCCAGCACTTGGCCGCCTTCGCCGGTGTCGCGCTCGACCAGCCGGGCAAGGGCGGCCGCCTCGGCGCGCAGGGCATTCGCCTCGCCCTCGGCCTGTGCCTTGTCGGCCCGGGCCTCGGCCTCGCGCGTCTGGGCATCG
>NZ_DSDD01000100.1:0-2313 GCF_011048875.1 Rhodovulum sp. | reverse complement strand
ATAACGGTCGCCGCCCTTGATACCCATTTGGGCCGAGCCGGAGAGCGTGATGTCTGCAGCGGCGATGCCGGCCGAAGCAACCAGCGCGGTGGTCGCGAAGAGAACCTTTTTCATGGCTTTCCCTCATTCGATTTAAGATGCACCTCAGGCCGGAGCATCCGATCTGAGTATGTTCCGGGTTTCGCTCTAGCCCCCCTCAAATGCAAGGAACACCGGCACCCCCCCGGAACGCTTCCCCCGATTGATGCAGCAAAGCCACACCGCCCCCGCGCCCAAGCGGACGTGGCGCAAGGGAAAAACCTTGTCCGCCCCGACCCGCTCCGGTAAAGACCGGCAAAGGACAACGAGGGCGCAGGCATGACCTTCCACCGCATCGCGCGCGGGGCACTGATCGGGACAATGGCTGTTGGACTGGCCGGCTGTGGCGGCGGGCTGTTCGGCCGCAGCGCCCCCAGCCCCGAACAGGACGCCGCCCGGATCGAGGCGCGCGAGGCCAATATCGCGCGGCAGTTCGAGAATACGCCCGTGGCCGAGATTCGGCGCGAACGCCAGGAGCGCGGCTCGATCCTCGACCTGTTCGGCAATGCCGACGACCCGAACACCACGGTCGCGGTGAACAAGTATCTCTGGCAGGCCTCGCTGGAGGTGCTGAACTTCCTGCCGATTCGGTCTGTCGATCCCTTCTCGGGCGTGATCGTCACGGGTTACGGCACGCCGCCCGGCGGCGGACGGGCCTATCGCGCGACCGTCTATGTGCAGGATCCGGCGCTGGACGCACGCTCGCTCAAGGTGTCGCTGCACAGCCGGTCGGGCGCGGTCGATGGCGCCACCGTGCGCGCGGTCGAGGACGCGATCCTGACCCGCGCCCGCCAGATCCGCATCCGCGACAGCAAGCTCTGACGCCCCACTGGACGCCCCGCGCGGCGCCTATTATGCACGACGCCGGGCCACCCGCGCCCGGCGTTTGACTGAGGATTGCTGACATGGCGCGCTACACCCCGGCCGAGATCGAGCGGAAATGGCAGGACGCATGGGAGGCCGACGCCACGTTCCGCGCCTGCCACGACCCGGCCCGGCCAAAATACTATGTGCTGGAAATGTTCCCCTACCCCTCGGGGCGCATCCATATGGGCCATGTGCGCAACTACACCATGGGCGATGTCGTGGCGCGCTACAAATCATCCTGCGGATTCAGCGTGTTGCACCCGATGGGCTGGGACGCCTTCGGGATGCCCGCGGAAAACGCAGCGATGGAACGCGGCGGCCATCCCAAGGACTGGACCTATGGCAACATCGCCGACATGCGCGCGCAGATGAAGCCGCTGGGCCTGTCGATCGACTGGTCGCGCGAGTTCGCGACCTGTGATCCCGAGTATTACGGCCAGCAGCAGGCCATGTTCCTGGACATGCTGGCCGCGGGGCTGGTCTATCGCAAGAACGCCACCGTGAACTGGGACCCGGTGGACATGACGGTTCTGGCCAACGAGCAGGTGATCGAGGGCAAGGGCTGGCGGTCTGGCGCGCCGGTCGAGCGGCGAGACCTGACGCAATGGTTCTTCCGCATCTCGGATTTCGCCGACGAATTGCTGGCGGCGCTGGACGGGCTGGAGAACTGGCCCGAGAAGGTCAAGCTGATGCAGCGCAACTGGATCGGCAAGAGTCGCGGGTTGCAGATGGGATTCGACCTGGTGGACGGGCCCGAGGGCTTCGACCGGATCGAGGTCTACACCACGCGCCCCGACACGCTGATGGGGGCAAGTTTCCTTGGGATCTCGCCCGATCACCCGCTGGCCCGCGCGCTGGAGCAGGACAACCCGGATGTGGCCGCCTTCTGCGCCGAATGCCGCCGGATGGGCACCAGCGAGGAAGAGCTGGAAACCGCCGAGAAGCGCGGCTTCGACACCGGGCTGAAGGTGCGCCATCCGTTGGATCCGAAATGGGAATTGCCGATCTACATCGCCAATTTCATCCTGATGGATTACGGCACCGGCGCGATCTTCGGCTGCCCGGCACATGACCAGCGCGACCTGGATTTCGCGCGGAAATACGGGTTGCCGGTGACCGATACCTTCGTGGCGCTTGAGGGCGGCGAGCCGGTGGGCGACGTGGCCTTCGTGCCGCCCAAGACCGAACCTGTGCGCTGGGTGCGGGCCTTTGCCTGGGACGAGGTCGCGACCGGCGAACAGGCCGTCGACGCCGCGATTCGGTTTTGCGAGGAGAATGGCGTCGGCCATGGCGTGACCAAGTTCCGCCTGCGCGACTGGGGCCTGTCGCGGCAACGTTATTGGGGCTGTCCGATCCCGGTAGTCCACT
>NZ_DSDD01000315.1:0-2328 GCF_011048875.1 Rhodovulum sp. | reverse complement strand
GCCGCCGCGGCGGCAGGTCATCAGGATCAGCAGCATCCCCATATCGGCCGTCGCATCCGTCACGGCGCCGGGCGTGTTGGTCACGGCGATGCCCAGCGCGCGGGCGGCGGCCACGTCGATATGGTTGTAGCCCATGCCGAAATTGGCCAGCAGCCTTGCCCGCGGCTGATCCACGGCGGCGAAGATCCCGGCGGAAAACCGGTCGCCGAGCGTGGGCAGCACGATGTCGAATTCGGCCAGCGCGCGGCGCATCTCGTCCTCCGAGAGCGGCAGGTTGCTGTCGCGCATCTCGACCTCGCCCAGTTCGCGCACGACCGGTCCCACGCGGCCCGGCATCGGCCGCGTCACCAGTATCTTCGTCATCAGAACATCCTCCCCCCGATCGGTACTTGCCTGTCCGGCCCGATCAGAACCACCTCGCCATCCGCGTCGGGCAAGCCCAGAACCAGCACTTCGGACATGAACCGGCCGACCTGCCGGGGCGGGAAGTTGACCACCGCCAGCACATGTTTTCCCGGCAGGTCGTCGGGGGTGTAATGCGTGGCGATCTGTGCCGAGCTTTTCTTCTCGCCGATATCGGGGCCGAAATCCACCCAGAGCTTGATCGAGGGTTTGCGCGCCTCCGGATAGGGTTCGGCGCGGGTGATCCGGCCGACGCGGATATCGACCTTCCGGAAGTCGTCACAGGTGATTTCGCTCACGATCCCAATTCCTTGCTGCGCGCGGTGGCGGCGGCGACGGCGCGGTGCAGAAGCGGCGGGAAACCCGTTTCCGGGTCCATCAGCACCGAAAGCGCGGCCGCCGTGGTGCCCCCTGGCGAGGTGACGTTGACGCGCAACTCGGACGGGCTCTCGGCGGCCTGCTCGGCAAGCTGGCCCGCGCCTGCGACGGTGGCGCGCGCAAGCCGCAGCGCCATGGCGGGTGGCAGGCCCTGCGCCTCTCCGGCGGCGGCCAGCGTCTCGATCAGGTGAAAGACATAGGCCGGACCCGAGCCGGAAACGGCGGTCACGGCGTCCATCTGGTCCTCGGATTGCAGCTGGATGGTCTGGCCCACCGCCGACAGCAGCGTTTCGGCCAGCGCGAGGCCAGCCTCATCGACCTGCGCATTGCCGATCAGCGCGGTTATGCCCCGGCCCACGGCGGCCGGCGTGTTGGGCATGGCGCGGATCACCGGGGCGGCGGAGCCCAGCCGCTCGGCAAACCAGCCCAGCGTCTTGCCCGCCGCAACCGACAGGAACAGCGTGCGCCCATCGGCCAGCCCCGCGACCCGCGGCAGCGCGGCCTCCATCGCCTGCGGCTTGACCGCTAGTATCACGATGGCGGGATTTGCGGGCAGCGGCGCGTTCAGGTGCAGCCCCTCGGCCGCGCGGGCGCGCAGACAGTCGGACGGGCCGGGATCGAGCACCCAGACCGAACCGGCGGGCAGCCCGCCCTTCAGCCAGCCCGCCAGTAGCGCCGAGCCCATCTTGCCGCAGCCCAGAAGCACCAGCCCCCGGGCGGCGAGGTCGTCCATCTGCATTCCCGTGATCCCCTGTTATCCTCGGGGGGCGAGGTTAGGCGCGGCCATAAGCCTCTGCAATGGCGACTTGCAGCGCTTCCGCAGGGCTGCGATCGCCCCAGGCGACAAGCTGGAATGCGGGATAGAACCGTTCCGAGGCCGAGACCGCGGTGCGGATCAGCCGGTCGACCTGTTCGGGCGCGACCGGCTGGCCGCCAGCCAGCATCAGCCCGTGGCGCCAGACCATCAACCGCTGGTCGTGCCAATAGGTGAAGGCGCCGGCCCAGCACATGTCGTTGGTCGCATTCAGCGTCTCGTAGAGCGCGGACAGCCTGTCTTCCGGCGGCTCCATCTCGAAGGTGCAGATCAGCCGCAGCATCTCGTCATGGCTCGACCAGGCCAGCGTGATCGCATAGGTGCGCCACTGCCCGGTCACCGCCATCGCGATCTGGTCGTCGGTGACGCGGTCGAACTCCCAGTCGCGGTGCTCGGCAAGGTATTCCACGACGTCGATGGGGTGAAGGTCTTCGCTGTGCAGGAAGTCTTCGGAAAGCGACATGCCCGGCCTCGTGAGTTGTAGCCTTGACGAGCGGATGCCCCACAAGGCTTGGGTGCCTGCTGCAGGGCCTGCGGGAAAGCCAACAAGCCCTTACAAGATATGGTGGTGGCAAAGCCGGACTCTGTAAAGGAGAATTTGGTTGCCGCACATGCAGCGGCCGCAATATGTTGTGGAAATCTCCACCAATTGAGCTGAGATCGTGAAAGCCGCCCAGTAACAGGACGCATCGGCGGCGGGTTTTCCACGAGGCGGCAGGCGGGCGGCGGGTCAG
>NZ_DSDD01000314.1:0-2328 GCF_011048875.1 Rhodovulum sp. | reverse complement strand
GCCTGAGGCCCAGGGCCGCACGTCCCCCGCGTCGAACATGAGCACGCAGCACTGTCAGGAGCCGCTGGCCGAGGCGCCGCGCAACGTCATATCGGTCGACGCCATGGGCGGGGATCGTGGTCCCGCGGCCGTGGTCGCGGGACTGGTCAAGGCCGCCACCAGGAATTCCGAGATCCGGTTCCTCCTGCATGGACGGCGGAACGAGCTGGAGCAACTGGTCTCGCGCCGCAAGGTGCTGGCCGGGCGGGTGGAGATCCGCGATGCCGCCGACATCGTCACGATGGAGGCGAGACCCAGCCAGGTGATGCGCCATGGCCAGGCGACCTCGATGTGGTCAGCGATCGACAGCGTGCGCAATGGCGAGGCGCCGGTCTGCGTGTCCTGCGGCAATACCGGGGCGCTGATGCTGTTGTCGATCGTGCGGCTGCGCAAGCTGCCGGGCGTCAACCGGCCCGCCATCGCCTGCCTGTGGCCCTCGCGCAATCCGCACGGGTTCAACGTGATGCTGGATGCCGGCGCCGATGTACGCGCGGACGAGCATGACCTTCTGCAATATGCGCTGATGGGCTCGTCCTATGCGCGCAACGGGCTGGGGCTGGACCTGCCGCGGGTCGGCATCCTGAATGTCGGCACCGAAGAGAACAAGGGACGGGCCGAGCTGAAGGCCGCCCATGACCTGATCGAGGCGAGTTGCGCGGCCGGGCAGTTCGATTTCGTCGGCTTCGTCGAAGGCGGCGACATTCCCTCGGACAAGGTCGACGTGATCGTGACCGACGGCTTTACCGGAAATGTGGCTCTGAAGACCGGCGAAGGCACCGCCCGGCTGGTCGGCGATTTCCTGCACGAGGCGTTCAGCGCGACGCCACTGTCGCGGATGGCGGCATTGCTGGCGCTGACCTCGTTGCGGCGCCTCAAGAAGCGGATCGACCCGCGCCGGGTGAATGGCGGGGTGTTCCTCGGGCTGAACGGCACGGTGGTCAAGTCGCATGGCGCGTCGGATGCCACCGGCGTCGCCGCGGCGGTCAGGCTGGCCTGGGAGCTGGCGCAATCGGGCTTTACCGAGCGGCTGGCGGCGCGCGTTGCCACGGCCTCCGGGCCGGTCCCCGAAATGGTCAAGGACGTGGCCGGAGGCGAGCGGTAGACATGGTGACACGGGCCATTGTCAGGGGCGTGGGCCATTATCTGCCCGCGCGCGTGGTCGAGAATGCCGAGTTCGAGGCGACGCTCGAGACGTCCGACGAGTGGATCCGCTCGCGCTCGGGGATCGAGCGGCGCCATCTGGCGGGCGAGGGCGAGACCACGGCCGACATGGCGATCAGCGCGGCACGGGCGGCGCTGGACGATGCGGGACTGGCACCCGACGAGGTGGATGCGATCGTCCTGGCGACCTCGACCGCCGATCTGACCTTTCCCGCGGCCGCGACCATGGTTCAGGCGGGGCTGGGCATGACGCGCGGCTTTGCCTTCGACGTGCAGGCGGTTTGTGCCGGCTTCGTCTTCGCGCTGGCCAATGCGAACGCGATGATCGCGACCGGGATGGCGCGGCGCGTGCTGGTGATCGGGGCCGAAAGCTTCAGCCGGATCATGGACTGGACCGACCGCGGCACCTGCGTGCTGTTCGGCGATGGCGCGGGCGCACTGCTGCTGGAGGCGGGCGCGGGCGCGGGCGGGTCGGATGATCGCGGCGTGCTGGCGATCGACCTGCATTCGGACGGGCGGCACAAGGACATCCTTTACGTCGATGGCGGCACCTTGACGGGCATGACCGGGCATCTCAGGATGCAGGGCAAGGAAGTGTTCCGCCATGCCGTCGAGAAGCTGGCCGACACCGCCCATGCGGCGCTGGACAAGGCGGGGCTGAGCGGGGCGGATGTCGACTGGCTGGTGCCGCATCAGGCGAATCTGCGGATCATCAAGGCCACCGCGCAGCGCATGCAATTGCCGATGGAGCGGGTGATCGTCACCGTGCAGGACCATGGCAACACCTCGGCCGCGTCGATTCCGCTTGCGCTGTCGGTGGGCAAGGCAGAGGGGCGGATCCGGCCCGGCGACCTGGTCGTGACCGAGGCGATCGGCGGCGGGCTGGCCTGGGGTGCGGTGGTTCTGCGCTGGTAAGGTTGCGCGCAAATGCCATCCTGCAAGTCGTTGTCATTGACTCGGAAATCCGTTTCTCCCTAAGCTTTTAGGCAGTCGGGGACTTTCGGGTTTTTGATCAGAGGGGACGCCATGTCCGGCAAAACGCTGACACGAATGGATTTGACCGAAGCGGTGTTCCGCGAGGTGGGCCTGTCACGCAACGAATCCGCCGACCTGGTGGAGAGCGTCCTG
>NZ_DSDD01000246.1:0-2359 GCF_011048875.1 Rhodovulum sp. | reverse complement strand
GTCTTACGTCATGATTGCGTCTTGGTCAGATATAGCCAAGCGCCCCGCATTTGCACAGAGCCAAATGTCGCTGATCCGCTTAGTTCTCGCTGAAAACGGTTAAAGAACTCTCGATCTGCAGGGCTGCGGAAGTGCAGTTTGATGTGGTCGGCAGGCATGGCAGTCTCGGCGCAGCGCACAGTTCCAGCGAACATTGTTGAGAGCACGTCAACGTAGTCATCGACCGTCGTGTCCTCTGAGAAGTCAAAGCGGGGTGATAAAACCAAGTGACGCAGACGCAATACCTTGCCAGAATAGCCGGGCAGACCCGCAACATTTAGTTGACACGCTGCCAACACATCATCTCCTCTGACCACGCCGAACACACCGGCGCTCTTCGTCTGCGGGTCTTCGGCCAGCGTCTTGAGGACTGACAGCGCACTGGGTGCGAAGTCAGAGAAACTCTCATTGAACTCACTGCACGCTGAGTCCCAGTTCAACCAGAGTCGCGTCCAGAGGCCGTTTTCTCGCGAAAGTCGTTCGAATTCCATCAATGCCAACCCTAAGTTGTTCACCGATTCGCCTATCTCTTGGGATGAACTCTCGCTCACCGCGCGAATTTCTTGTACTTCACCCGCTTCGGCTCGACCGAATCCGGCCCCAGACGGCGGATCTTGTCTTCCTCGTAGGCCTGGAAATTGCCCTCGAACCATTCGACATGGGCCTCGCCCTCGAAGGCGAGGATATGGGTGCAGAGCCGGTCGAGGAAGAAGCGGTCGTGGCTGATGATGACGGCGCAGCCGGCGAAATCCTCAAGTGCTGCTTCGAGGGCCTGGAGCGTCTCGACATCGAGGTCGTTGGTGGGCTCGTCGAGCAGCAGCACGTTGCCGCCGGATTTCAGCAGTTTCGCCATGTGGACGCGGTTGCGCTCGCCCCCCGAGAGCAGCCCCACCTTCTTCTGCTGGTCGCCGCCCTTGAAGTTGAAGGAGGAGCAATAGGCGCGGGAGTTCACCTCGGCATCGCCGAGGACCACGATATCCAGCCCGTCCGAGATCTCCTCCCACACGGTCTTGTTGGCATCCAGCGCGTCGCGGGACTGGTCGACATAGGAAAGTTTGACGGTGTCGCCGAAGCTGATGGTGCCCGCGTCAGGCTGTTCCTGGCCGGTCAGCATGCGGAACAGCGTGGACTTGCCCGCGCCGTTGGGGCCGATCACGCCGACGATGCCGCCGGGGGGCAGCGCGAAGGAGAGATCCTCGATCAGCAGGCGGTCGCCATAGCCCTTGCGCAGGCCCTCGACCTCGATCACCTTGCCGCCCAGACGGGGGCCGTTGGGGATGATGATCTGGGCGCGCGAGAGTTTCTCGCGCTCGGACTGGCTGGCGAGGTCCTCGTAGGCCCGGATGCGGGCCCTGGACTTGGCCTGGCGGGCCTTCTGGCCGGCGCGGATCCAGTCAAGCTCGCGCTCCAGCGTCTTCTGCCTGGCCTTGTCCTCGCGCGCCTCTTGCGACAGCCGCTTGGCCTTCTGTTCCAGCCAGGCGGAATAATTGCCCTCGTAGGGGATGCCGCGGCCGCGGTCGAGTTCGAGGATCCAGCCGGTGATGTCGTCCAGGAAATAGCGGTCATGGGTGACGATCAGGATCGTGCCCTTGTACTCGATCAGGTGGTTCTGCAGCCAGGCGACGGTCTCGGCGTCGAGGTGGTTGGTGGGCTCGTCCAGCAGCAGCATGTCGGGGGCTTCGAGCAGCAGCTTGCACAGCGCGACGCGGCGGCGTTCCCCGCCCGACAGCGTGGTGACGTCGGCCTCGTCGGGCGGGCAGCGCAGGGCCTCCATCGCGATGTCGATCTGGGCGTCGAGATCCCACAGGTTCTCCGCGTCGATCTGGTCCTGAAGGGCGGTCATCTCCTCCATCAGCGCGTCGGAATACTCCTCGGCGACCTGCATGGCGATCTCGTTGAATCGATCAAGCTTGGCCTTCTTCTGGGCCACGCCCTCCATCACGTTGCCGCGAACATTCAGCGCGGGGTCGAGCTCGGGCTCCTGCGGCAGATAGCCGACGCGGGCGCCCTTGGCCGCCCAGGCATCGCCGGTGAAATCCTTGTCCCAGCCGGCCATGATGCGCAGCAGCGTGGATTTCCCCGCGCCGTTGACGCCGACAACCCCGATCTTGACGCCCGGAAGGAAGTTCAAGCGGATGTTCTCAAAGCACTTCTTGCCGCCCGGATAGGTCTTGGAGACGCCGTCCATGTGGTAGACATACTGGTAGGAAGCCATCGCGAACCGTCCTTCGGGTTGGGTGCCTGGGTTGCTGGCTGACATAGCCGGTCCGGGGGGCAAGGGCAATGAGGGGGGGCAGTCCGCCGATGGCCGGGCGGTGGG
>NZ_DSDD01000090.1:0-2361 GCF_011048875.1 Rhodovulum sp. | reverse complement strand
GGCGCGAAAGCCTCGTCCAGACGATGCGTCAGATCGCCGGAGGACAGAGCCGTCAGACCCCGCCCCAGCCGCTCCACCGCAACCGCCTGCTCCGCGCGCGACCGCTCGCGCTCGGCATCGGCCTCCGACGCCGCCTTCAGCCGGACTCGAAGCGCCTCGAGACTGCGCGCGATCATGCCGATTTCGTCGGATTTATGGGTCATCGGGATTTCGTCGTCATAGGCACCTGATGTGATCCGCGCCATGGCCCCGCTGACCTGCCGAAGTGGCTGGCCGATCGTCTTGCGCAGCATCTGTGTCGATATGGCGAGCAGGACGAGGAACAGAAGTCCCGCCAATGACATCGCAGGCAGGGCGTCAAGAAGCATTTCGCCCATCAGCCCGTCGGCCGTCCAGACGGCGCCCAAAGCGCCAACCGACGCATCTCCGTAAATCACGGGCACGCCAACGATCAGCGCCCCGCTGTCCAGCGCGATCTGGCCGATTTCGAGCGCGCGGCGTGCAAGTTCGTCCATGCGGGCAGATTGTGCCGGTGTCGCCGTGCCCAACTGGACAACGCGTTCCCCGTTGCCCGACCAGACCCCGACCTGAACGAAATTGTCCCCCGCGCGCTCGGCGTAGAGGCCCAGTTGGGCCTGCACTGCATCGAGCTTGCCGAACCTCAGATGGCCCGAGACGGCATCCGCGCCGGAGACCGTCATCTCGGCCATCAGGTTGCCAAGATGCCGGTGAACGATTTCATAGGCGCTGCGCGTCGAGGCGGTCAGCACCATCGCCGCGACAAGAATGGTCGTGATCGCAACGAGTGCCGCGCCCTTGACGAACACCGAGGTTCCGGCTCCGTTGCGAGCCGTCGTACCAGAAATGCCTTGCATCTTTCGTCTCCTTCTCCAGACGGCTCGCGTTTCGGTGCCTTACATGAAGGCTTCGCCATCGACCCCGACGGTCATCGCGCCGATCGGGGTGCCGGTCTCGGGATCGGCGATGGTGAACGAGACCTCGACCTGGTAGCGCTGGCTCGATTGGTCGAACTCGACCTCGCCGAAATGGATTGCATCGGGACCAATGGCATGGGTGAGGAAGTGCTTTTCCTCGTCGCCCTGCCAGTAGTCAGAGGTCACTTCCGAGACCGCGACGTTCAGCCCCTTGGCGTCCATCAGGATGATCTCGGTCACCTGACCGTTGGTCGCGGCGGACTGTTCGCGCAGGTACCCGGACACGGGGCTGGCCAGCATCGGCGAGATCATCGGGCTGTCGGCCGCGCCCACCTGCGCGCGCCAGACAAGGTCAAGCTCGTCGATCCGGGCCTGATCGTAGCCTTCGGTACGGGCATTCTGCGCCTTGATGGCGTCGATGATGATCGGCGCCGTCGCCCGGGGGCGCACCGACTCCTCGAGACAGGCGGTCAACTGGGCGTCGAAATCGCCGGCATGGGCAACCGGGGCGGTCACGACGGCAAGAAGGGGAGCAAGTCTGGTGATCGAGCGAAACATGGGGGGTCTTTCCTTGATCTGTGGACGCGTCGTTTCAGGGGATGCAGACGGGATTCACTGATAGGGCGAATTACCTATAGAAGGTTTAACACCCTCGGCCGCGGCCGGCGCGTGATCGGGCGTCGAGGGTGCCCCATGGCGACGGGCGGCGGCCCAGCCGTCTTCGGCCCCGACCGATGAAAGGGTCCGGAAAACAGGTTCAACATTTTGAGAAGACGTTGCTTTTCTGCTCACGCGCGGTCTTGGTCCACGCCTTCCGGCCGGAAGGCGGATTTGACCCGCGATCCCTCCGTCCGGCGGACGGCCACAGGGATTGTTAACCGTGCAGACGGATTTCCACCCTGCGGCGCGGTCTATCCGCCCAGGTGAGTCCCCGCCCAGACCAGGCCGATCAGCACCGGCTGGTGCAGTAGGTAGATCGCCAGGCTATGGCGTCCGGGCCAGGCAAGCCAGCGTATTGGCGGCGCTGCGGCCCGGCGGCGTTCGAGCTGTGCCCAGAGTCCGGCGCGCGCCATCAGCCCGGCCAGCCCGAGCCCGGCCAGGAAGGGGGCAAGCCAAGGGACGAGGGGCACATAGTCGACACTGGGCCGCGGGCTGGCGGTGAGGCCCGTCCAGTCGAGCCAGATCCCGCGGAGCGAGGGCGCAAGGCCGAGGCCGGTTTGTGCCACCAGCAGCAGGCCGCCCGCCGCGGCCAGCGTCAGCACGGCGGGCAGGCGCAGGAAAGCCAGCCCCAGTATGCTGGCCACGGCGATGGAATGCAGGATGCCGAAATAGACGAAGCTGGCCGGGAACATGACCCAGGTGCCAAGGCTGACCAGGCCCGCCGCCCCGGTGATCGTCAGGAGGCGGCGCAGGTAGGCGCGCCAGC
>NZ_DSDD01000168.1:0-2362 GCF_011048875.1 Rhodovulum sp. | reverse complement strand
TGAAGCCCGCCGTCTCGCCCGCGGCGACGCCATAGGCGCAGTCCGGGTCGGTCACATGCAGGTTGGCCGTCAGCTCGTAGATCTTGTCCTGCACATCCTGCGGCAGCGCGCTGCGCAGCACGATGGGGCCTTCGGGGATGGGCCTGGAGCGCCAGATTTCCACGATGTCGTTCATGTCGACAAGGCCGGAATCGGCCGCCTTGCGCAGCGCGCCCGAGTTGAAGCCGTCTTCCCACTCGCCTTGGCCGTCGGCCCAGACCACACCGGCGTCGTAATCGCCGTTGACCACCGCGATGATGGTCTGCTCATGCCCGCCGGAAAACCCGACGCGGCTGAAATACTCGCCCTCGGTCATCGGATAGCCCGCCTCGGGAATCTCGATCAGCGGCACGAGGTAGCCCGAGGTCGAGTTCGGGTCGGCAAAGGCAAAGCTCTTGCCCTTCATGTCGTCGAGCGAGGTGATGCCGCTGTCGCTGCGCGCGATCCCGATGGAGTAATACATGTAGCTGCCATCGAGATTGGTCTTGACCAGCACCGGCCGCACCGCCTCGGGATCGTTCAGCCAGACCGCAGCATAGGACGAGGCGCCGAGCCAGGCCATGTCCAGCGATCCGCCAATCAGGCCCTGGATGACGCCGTTGTAGTCGGCGGGCGTGAACAGACGCACCGGCACGCCCAGCGCCTCTTCGGCATAGGCGCGGAAGCATTCGTTCGAGGCAAGGCGGTCCTGGGCGTTCTCGCCGCCCAGAAGGCCGATGTTGAACTGGGTGATGCCCTCGGCCGCGACCGGGGCAGCCAGCGCGGTGGACAGCAGAAGGGTGGCGGCAAGCTTCTTCATTCGCTTTCTCCGTTGCGATGAAAGACCCTGCGGGTGCAGGGCGGTCTGGGGATCATTGGGCGGCCATGCTCGGGACCGGGACGGCCTGGTCGGGCCGGATCGCGGTCGAGGTGGCATGTTCGTTGAAGGTTTCGTCGGCGCCGTAGATGTCGCGCGCGACGCCGGTGGTCAGTTGCTCGGGCGTGCCGTCGAAGACCACGCGCCCGTCGCGCATGCCGATCACCCGGTCGCAATAGCGCCGGGCGGCATCCAGCGTGTGCAGGTTGGCGATGACCATGCGCCCGTCCTCGACATTGATGCGCTTGAGCGTGTCCATCACGATCTGCGCGTTCATCGGGTCGAGGCTGGCGATGGGTTCGTCGGCCAGGATGATCGCCGGGTCCTGCATCAGCGCGCGCGCGATGGCGACGCGCTGCTGCTGGCCGCCCGACAGCGCCTCGGCGCGCTTGGTGGCCTGTTCGGCGATGCCCAGACGGTCCAGGATGTCGATGGCGCGCAGGATGTCGGCGCGCGACCACATGTTGAACATCGTCGAGAGCGTCGATTGCCGGTTGAGCTTGCCGTGCAGCACATTGGCCACGACGTCCAGCCGCGGCACCAGGTTGAACTGCTGGAAGATCATCGCGCAGCGGCTTTGCCAGCTGCGCGCCGCCGCCCCGCGGAGCGGCAGGATGTCCTGCCCCTCGTAGAGGATGCGGTCCTCGGTGGCGTCGGTCAGACGGTTCATCATGCGCAGGAAGGTCGACTTGCCCGCGCCGGAACTGCCGATGATGCCGATGAACCCGGGCTGATGCAGGGTAAAGCTGACACGATCGACCGCGCGCTTGTCGCCGAAGACCCGGGTTACGTTCTGAACGTCGAGCATCTGCCATTCCCAATTCGCAGCGCCCGTTTCACAGCGGTTCGTGACGGTCCGACCAAGCAAATGTGACGCTAATGTGAAATTTCACATGTCGCGCGCCCGGCGCCCGGGTTTGCAGCCCTTGCCGCATTCGGTTGCGCCGGATCGGCGGGCGCCGTGCCCGCACGCATCCGCCCGGAAACCTTGGGCAATGGGCGTCGGTCGGGTCGCGGCGCGGCCCTCAGCCCGGTGGGGCGAGCGTCAGCGCCTCGGCCGCCGGGCGGGTCGCCAGCATGTCGTGCAGGACGGCATCGCCGGGGCCGGAACGGGGCATGTCGATATCGCCCAGATATCCGCTGGCATGGCGGGCGGGAATGTTCATGGCCCGGCAGAACGCGATCGCGAGATGGGCGAAGTCGCGGCAGACGCCGGTCCTTTCGCGCTGCGCGTCTCTGGCGGTCTTGGTGGACCGGCCGAAGCCGTAGCCGAAGGTCAGGTGGGTGTGGACATGGTTGCAGATCGCCTGAACCCGCGCCCATCCCGGCGGGGTCGCCCACCATCGCCGCGCCCCGACTTGTCGCCCGCAGCCTGCAAAGGGCGTGTTCCATCAGGGCCGTGCCGATACCCTGGCCATGGCGCGACGGCAGGACGGCAAGCGGGCCGATCAGGCGCCACCCGTCCCG
>NZ_DSDD01000493.1:0-2363 GCF_011048875.1 Rhodovulum sp. | reverse complement strand
GTCGATGATGGTCGCATCCACCAACGTGCCCGAGCGCAGCGTGATCCCCTTGTCGGCGAGCTGCGTGTTCACATCCGCAAAGATCGCCTCGGTCAGCCCGTGCCGCTCCAGCAGATGGCGGAATTTCAGGATCGTGGTCTCGTCCGGGATGCGGTCGTCGCCCAGCTCGATCCCGGCAAAGCGCCGCATCGCCTCGCTGTCGTAAAGGGTCTTCTCGGCCATCGGGTCGCTCAGGGCATACCAGTTCTGCAGGAAATAGACCCGCAGCATCACCTCCAGCGGCATCGGTGGACGGCCGCCCTTCGGCCCAGCCTTGGTATAATGCGGTGCGATCAGCGCGAGCAGCCGACACCAGGGCACCACCGCGGCCAGCTCCGCCAGGAATTGCTCGCGCCGCGTGACCTTCTTCTTCATCGCATCGCGCAGGCCGGGAAAGGCGGGCTGTTTCGGCATAGGTGGGGCTCTTTGCAGGGATGCCCAAGCCTACCAGATCAGGCTGAAGTCGGGAGGTTTTTCAGACGTTCCTCGAAATGGTGGCGGCCCTCGGCGATGTGCGCGGCGGTGCCGGGCCAGGCCTCGGCCAGCCAGCGGGCCTGGTCGAGGAAGGCGGGGCGTTCGACGGCACCGACCCAGGCGTTGACTGGCAGGTCGGGGTGGGGGCTGTGCAGGACGGGGCTTTCGATGGCAGCGGTGGCGGCGTCCAGGCCCAGCGTCCGGTTCATCTGCGTGCGCAGCAGCGGGCGCAGGTCGGCCAGCGGCGATATCGGCGGTGATCGCGGGGATGCCCGCCTCGGGCGCCAGCCGGTAGGAGGGCAGCGCGACCGCCAGCCCGCGCGCGACTGGCCCGGCGGCCAGATGCGACCACGAGGACTTGTCGAACCGCATCCAGTAGCCGCCATGCACGAAGACCATCAGCCCGACGGGGCGCCCCGCCGGCAGGAAGATGTCGAAGCGCTGGCGGAGATGGTGGCCATAGGGCAGGTCGGTCGCGCCGCGCGCACCGGCCCGGAAGGCCGCGGCGGCGGCGGCCCAGCGCGGGGGATAGTCCATGGCGCCGGGGATATGGGCGGCGTTGGCATAGGCGTCGTCCCAGTCGATCCCGTCCTCGTGGCTGGACATCCCGCGCCCCCCGTGTTTGCCTGCGGCCGAACTGCAAGGGAGGATGACCGATGCCCGCAAGCGATCTCAAGAACCTTCTCGGGGACTGTGACCTGCTGGCCAGCCGCGCCCTTGTCGGCGGCGAATGGGGCGGGGCCGATGACGGTGCCAGCTTCGAGGTCAGGAACCCCGCGACCGGGGCGGTGCTGGCCAGCGTTCCCGATCTTGGCCGCGCCGAAACCGCCCGCGCGATCGAGGCGGCGCGGCTGGCGCAGACGGACTGGGCCGCGCGCTGTGCGAAGGACCGGGCGGGTATCCTGCGCCGCTGGTTCGAGCTGATGATGGCGGCGCAGGAGGATCTGGCGGTCATCCTGACCGCCGAGATGGGCAAGCCGCTGGCCGAGGCGCGCGGCGAGATCGCCTATGGCGCCGGGTTCATCGAATGGTTCGCCGAGGAGGCCAAGCGCATCTATGGCGAGACGATCCCCGGCCACCAGCCGGACAAGCGGCTGAGCGTGATCCGCCAGCCGGTCGGCGTGGCGGCGGCGATCACGCCCTGGAACTTTCCCAACGCCATGATCACCCGCAAGGCCGCCCCCGCGCTGGCGGCGGGCTGCGCGACGGTCATCAAGCCCGCCGAGGACACGCCGCTGTCGGCGCTGGCGATGGCGGTGCTGGCGGAACGGGCGGGGGTGCCCGCGGGGCTGCTGTCGGTCGTCACCTCGACCCGCGCCGCCGAGATCGGCCACGAGTTCTGCGAGAATCCGACCGTGCGCAAGCTGAGTTTCACCGGCTCGACCGAGGTGGGGCGCATCCTGCTGCGCCAGGCGGCCGATCAGGTCAAGAAATGCTCGATGGAACTGGGCGGCAACGCGCCCTTCATCGTGTTCGACGATGCCGATCTGGATGCCGCCGTTCAGGGCGCCATCGCCTGCAAGTTCCGCAACAATGGCCAGACCTGCGTCTGCGCGAACCGCATCTATGTGCAGGCGGGCGTCTATGACGCCTTTGCCGCGAAGCTGGCGGATGCCGTCGCCCGGCTGCAGGTGGGCAATGGTCTGGAGGCGGGCACCGATCTTGGCCCGCTGATCTCTGACGAGGCGCTGGAAAAGGTCGAGGCGCATGTGGCGGATGCCACGGCGCGGGGCGCGCGGGTGCTGTCGGGCGGGCAACGTCATGCGCGCGGGGGCATGTTCTACGAACCCACCGTGATCGCAGGGGCCACGCAAGAGATGCGCTTTGCCCATGAGGAGACATTCGGCCCG
>NZ_DSDD01000104.1:0-2369 GCF_011048875.1 Rhodovulum sp. | reverse complement strand
TTCAAGGCGTTGCGGAATGTCGATATCCGCGACATGCCTGGGTTTGTAGTCTTTGTCGGTGCCAACGGCACCGGCAAGTCCACCTTGATCGACGTTTTCAGTTTCCTCAAGGATTGCCTCAAGGACAATGCCCGCGCCGCCTTCGACCGGCGCGGGGGCTTTCGTCAGGTTCGGTCAAGCGGGGCTGGAGAGGCCGAGACGATCCTGATCGAACTCAAGATCGACCTGGATTTCCGCAGCGAGGACAAGCGTCGCATAGTTACCTACGCGGTCGAGTTCGCCGCGGATGGTCCGAAAGTCGTGGTCAAGCGCGAGCTTCTGCACTGGAAACGCGGCAGTTACGGTCGGCCGTTCCACTTCATCGACTTCCGTCGCGGGCAAGGCGTTGCCATTGCCGAGAGCTTCGATGCCTTCGACACCGAGGTGCAGGATGCCGACCTTGTGCGCGAGGAACAGGCGCTGGACCGGCCCGACCTTCTGGCGCTCAAGGGACTTGGACAGTTCCGTCGGTTCGACGCGGCAAGCCAGTTGCGAGACCTGATAGAGAACTGGACGGTCAGCGATTTCCATATCACCGAGGCCCGACGCGAGCCGGATGTGGCGCCCGCCGAGCATCTCAGCCCCTCTGGGGACAACCTGGCGCTCTACGCCCAGTATTTGCGTGAGTATCACCCCGAGGTTTACGACAAGATCGTGCGGGCCATGGCCGAGCGCGTGCCCGGAATTGGAGACGTAGTCCCTGAGCCCACGGGCGATGGACGAGTGCTGCTGCGTTTCAGGGACCAGAGCTTCGAGGACGGGTTCATCGCCCGCCTTGTCTCGGACGGAACGATCAAGATGTTTGCCTATCTGGCTCTGCTCCACGATCCCGACCCGCATCCGCTCTTGTGTATTGAAGAGCCTGAGAACCAACTCTACCCCAGCCTGATGGGCGTGCTGGCCGAGGAATTCGCAGCCTATGCCGAACGGCGGCGAGGAGCGGCACAGGTCTTCGTGACCACGCATTCGCCGGACTTCCTGAACGCGGTTCCGCTCGGGTCGATCTACTGGCTGCGCAAGGACGGCGGTTACACGCAAGTTCAGCGCGCGGCCGACGATCCACAGCTCGTCGATTTCGTCCAAGAGGGCGACAAGCCGGGATGGCTCTGGCGGCAGGGTCTGTTCAAGGGGGCCAATCCCTGATGCTCGTGATCCTGACGGAAGAGGAGTCGATGGAGATCACCCTGCGCGAAATCTTGCGGCGCCTGGGAGTGGTCGAGTTCCAGATCATCACCTTCCAGGGGGTCGGCGATCTGGAGGCATCGCTCACAACAAAGATCAAAGCCTGGCGCGATCCCCACGCCCGATTTCTTGTCATCCGCGACAACGACAACGGCAATTGCGAGGCCCGAAAGAAGCGTTTGTCAGAAATGATCAGGGCCGCCGGAGGCACCAAACCTGCAAAGATACGCCTCGTCATGCAGGAGCTCGAAGCATGGTTTCTGGCCGATCCGGAGGCGCTCGAGAATGCCGGCTACCTCAAACCGGGCAGCCGACCCGCTCTTCTGCGCGACCCGGAAAACCATCAAAGGCCGGTCGATGCCCTTCGGAAACTTGACCCCGCATACCAAAAGGGACTTGGCGCGCGCCGGATCGCCCCGTATCTCGACCCCGACCGCAACACTGCCGCAAGCTTTCACGCCACAATCCAGGCTATCCGCGACCTGACCGCAGCCTGAGGAGACGCAACCATGGACAAGTTCACCAAACTCACCGGCATCGCGGCGCCCTTGCCACTGGTCAATGTCGATACCGACATGATCATCCCCAAGCAGTTCCTGAAAACGATCAAGCGCACGGGGCTGGGGGTGAACCTCTTCTACGAGATGCGCTATGACGAACAGGGCAACGAGATCGCGGATTTCGTGCTGAACCAGCCCGCCTACCGGCAGGCGGAAATCCTGATCGCGGGCGACAATTTCGGCTGCGGCTCGTCGCGGGAACATGCGCCCTGGGCGATCCGGGATTTCGGCATCCGCTGCATCGTGGCGCCCGGTTTCGCCGACATTTTCTTCAACAACTGCTTCAAGAACGGGATCCTTCCGGTCGTGCTGCCGCAGGAAACCGTCGACATCCTGATGAAGGATGCCGAGAAGGGTGCGAACGCGCGGATGACCGTCGATCTGGAGAGCCAGACGATCACCACCTCGGACGGGCAGGAGATCGCCTTCGAGGTTGATCCGTTCCGCAAGCACTGCCTGCTCGAGGGGCTCGACGACATCGGCCTGACGCTGGAGAAGGCCCCGGCGATTGCCGCCTTCGAGTCGCGGATGGCGCAGGAACGGCCCTGGGTCTGAGCATGTATCCGGCTGCCCTGCTTCGGGTGGCGG
>NZ_DSDD01000477.1:0-2390 GCF_011048875.1 Rhodovulum sp. | reverse complement strand
GCTGTTCATCCTGACCGCGCCGGTGATCTATGCGCTGATCCTGCCGGTGGTGCTGCTGGACCTGTTCGTGGCGATCCATCAGGCGATCTGTTTCCCGGTCTATGGCATCGACAAGGTGCGCCGGGGCGATCATGTGGTGATCGACCGCCATCAGCCGGCCTGTCTGAACGGGTTGCAGAAGCTGAACTGCATCTGTTGCGGCTATGCCAACGGGGTGCTGGCCCTGGCCCGGGAGGTCGCGGCGCGGACCGCGCAATACTGGTGCCCGATCAAGCATGCCCGCCGGGTCGCCGATCCGCACGCGCTCTACGGCAATTTCACCGATTTCGGCGATGCCGAGGGGTTCCGGGCGCGGCAATCCGCGCTGAGGTCGGATCTGCGGCGGGTCCGGGGGCGGTAGCGGGCGCGGATAACGCGGGCCTTGCCGTCCGGATCCCTGGCCGTGGCGTTTGCGCCATGGGGCCGCAGGCAGACATCGCACGGCGCGTTTGGCGGCGGCTGGCCCTTGCCTGCAAGCGACGCTTCATCTAGCGTCCGCGTCATCCATCCCGGGAGAATCCGGCCCCTGTGGCCGGTGCCGAAGGAGCAACCGCCCCGGTAAACTCTCAGGCGCAAGGACCGTGGATGGGCACGGAAACTCTGGAGAGAGGCACGGGGGGTCGGCCCGGTGTCCGCCGAAGGGATAGCGATCTCAGGCGAAGGGACAGAGGGGGCATCGCAACGGACATCCCGCGGGGATGGCAGCAATCGGTGTCGGGATGCGTGCTGCATCCGGCGGAAAGGGGCGACATGTCGGAACTGAGGCGCACCGCGCTTTACGGCCTTCATCTGGAACTGGGCGCGAAGATGGTGCCTTTCGCGGGCTACGAAATGCCCGTGCAATACGCCCCCGGCGTGCTGAAGGAGCATCTGCATTGCCGCGCCGCGGCGGGGCTGTTCGATGTCGGCCATATGGGCCAGGTGATCCTGCGCGCGCCCTCGGGTCAGGCGGCGGATGCCGCGGCTGCGCTGGAACGGCTGGTGCCGGTCGATCTGCTGGGGCTTGCGCCGGGGCGGCAACGCTATGCGATGTTCACCGATGCGGCGGGCGGGATTCTGGACGACCTGATGGTGGCCAATCGCGGGGATCATCTGTTTCTTGTCGTGAATGCCGCCTGCAAGGGGGCCGATCTCGCCCATCTGCGGGCGCATCTGGCCGGGGATTGTGCGGTCGAGGAGGTGGCCGACCGCGGCCTGCTGGCGCTTCAGGGGCCTGCGGCGGCGTCGGTGATGGACGGGGTCGCCCCGGGGGCCGCGGCGATGCGCTTCATGGATGTGGCCACGCTGGACAGCGATTTCGGCTCGCTCTGGCTGTCGCGGTCGGGCTATACTGGCGAGGATGGGTTCGAGATTTCGGTCGAGGGGGCGCAATGCGAGGCGCTGGCGCGTGCGCTGCTGGCCCGTGAGGCGGTCCGGCCCATCGGCCTTGGTGCGCGCGACAGCCTGCGGCTGGAGGCGGGGCTGTGCCTTTACGGCCATGATATCGACAGCACGACCTCGCCCGTCGAGGCGGGGCTGTCCTGGGCGATCCAGACGGCGCGGCGGGCAGGCGGGGCCCGCGCGGGCGGTTTTCCGGGTGCGGGGCGCATCCTGCGGGAACTGGCCGACGGCCCGGCGCGGCTGCGCATCGGCCTGCGCCCGCAGACCCGCGCGCCGATGCGCGAGGGCACGCCGCTTTTCGCGACCGAAGACGCCGCCGATCCGGTCGGCATCGTGACATCGGGCGGTTTCGGCCCGTCGATCGAAGCGCCGCTGGCGATGGGCTATCTGCCCGTTGATCTTGGCCACAAAGGGCGCACAGTCTGGGGCGAGGTGCGCGGCAGGCGGATGGCTGCCGATGTCGTCGACCTGCCGTTCAGAGACCCGAACTACAAGCGTTGAGGATCCCCCATGTATTACACCGAAGAACATGAATGGCTGCGCGTCGAGGACAATCTGGTCATCGTCGGCATCACCGAGCATGCCGCCGAGCAACTGGGCGACATCGTCTTTGTCGACCTTCCCGACGAGGGCAAGACCGTGTCCAAGGATGACGAGGTCGTGGTGATCGAAAGCGTCAAGGCCGCCTCCGACATCCTGGCGCCGCTGGATGGCGAGATCGTCGAGGTGAACACCGCGCTTTCCGAAAATCCCGGCATCGTCAATGACGATCCGCTGGGCGAGGCGTGGTTCTTCAAGATGAAGGTCGCGGATCTGTCGGCACTCGACGATCTGATGGATGACGCCGCCTACAAGAAATTCATCGGCTGACGGAACGCCCCATGCCCTATTCCCCCAGCACCTACCTGCCCTACGATTTCGCCAACCGCCGCCATATCGGCCCCTCGCCCGAGGAAATGGTCGAGATGCTG
>NZ_DSDD01000023.1:0-2393 GCF_011048875.1 Rhodovulum sp. | reverse complement strand
TGCGGCTGTCGGAGGAACGCGCCTCGCACCCGATCTTCCGCCATAATGGCCGCTATGCCGAAATGGTCACCGCAGAGCTTGCGGGCGAATTCGAGGCGCCGCTTTACGGCATGCTCGCGGTGCGGCAACGGCTGGACGAAATCGACTGGGGCGATCTGCCGAAACCCGCGATCAGCCTTTACGGCCAGCCCCTGTCCGAGGACGACACTGTCCTGCTGTGGGATGGCGAATGGGAAGTGACCTATGTCACCTTCCGTGACATGGGCGCGGCTTTCGGCGTGGCGCTGGTGGGGATCTACATCCTTGTCGTGGCGCAGTTCGGCTCGTTCAAGCTGCCGCTGGTGGTGCTGACGCCGGTGCCCCTGACCTTTCTCGGGATCATGCTCGGGCACTGGCTGTTCTCGGCGCCCTTCACCGCGACCTCGATGATCGGCTTCATCGCGCTTGCGGGCATCATCGTGCGCAACTCGATCCTGCTGGTCGATTTCATCCGCCATTCCGGCGGCCCGGTCACGGTCGAGACGCTGGTCGAGGCGGGCGCCACGCGGTTCAAGCCGATCCTTCTGACGGCGCTGGCCGCGATGATCGGCGCGACGGTGATCCTGGCCGATCCGATCTTCCAGGGGCTGGCGCTGTCGCTTCTGTTCGGTCTGGCCTCCTCCACCGCGCTGACGGTGCTGGTGATCCCGGCGATCTACCGCATCTTCCGCACCTGATCCCGCTGGCGGCGGGCCTCAGACCGAGACCGCCGCCACCAGCCGCTCCTTGGGCAATTCCGCCTTGCTGCCCGCGACGGTCACGGCGCCGCGTTCCATCACACAGAAGCGGTCGGCCAGCCCATAGGCGAACTCGAAATACCGTTCGACAAGGATGATCGCCATGCGGCCCTGATCGCGCAGATATTCGATCACCCGGCCGATCTGCTGGATGATGTTGGGCTGGATGCCCTCGGTCGGCTCGTCCAGCAACCGCAGCTTCGGCTTGGTGATCATCGCCCGCGCGATGGCAAGCTGTTGGCGTTGCCCGCCCGACAGATCGCCGCCGCGCCGGCCGCCCATGTCCTTGAGCACCGGGAACAGTTCGTAAATCTCGGCCGGCACGAATCGTTCGGCCCGCGGCAGGCAGGCAAAGCCGGTTTCCAGGTTCTCGCGCACCGTCAGCAGGAGAAAGATCATCCGCCCCTGCGGAACATGGCCCACGCCCAGATGCGCCATGGCCTGTGCCGTCACCCGGCCCACCGGCTCGCCGTCCAGTTCCATCGTCCCGGCCGAGCGCAGATGCGTCCCCGAGATCGCCTTGAGCAGGCTGGTCTTGCCCACGCCATTGGTCCCCATCACGCAGGTCACCTCGCCCGCCCGCGCTTCCAGGTCGATCCCGTACAGGATCGGCGAGCCACCGTAATGCAGCGTCAGCCCTTGGGTCTTCAGCATGTCTCAGCGCCCGAGATAGACATCAATCACCTGCTGGTTCTTCGTCACGAAATCGAGGCTCCCCTCGGCCAGGGCCGAGCCCTCGTGCAGCACCGTCACCCGGCAATCCAGCCGCCGGACGAATTCCATGTCATGTTCCACCACGATCACCGCGCGCGTCCTGGCCGCCAGTTTCAACAGGTCGGTGGTATGCTCGTGCTCGGCCAGCGTCATGCCCGCGGCGGGTTCGTCGACCAGCAACAGCCGCGGCTCCTGCGCCAGCAGCATGCCGATTTCCAGCCATTGCTTCTGGCCGTGGCTCAATTCGCCCGCTTCGCGCCCGATCTGGTCGGCCAGCCCGATCTCCTCGGCCAGTTCGCCCACCCGCGCCCGGTCTTCCGCCGTCTCGCGGTATAACAGCACCTTCCACGGCGCGCGGTCCTTCTTCAGCGCCATCAGCAGGTTGGCGAAGACCGACTGATCCTCGAACACGGCGGCGCGCTGGAACTTGCGCCCGATGCCCGCCTGCGCGATCTGGCTTTCGTTCATCTTCAGCAGCGACCGGCTCATCTCGCCCCACAGCACATCGCCCTCGTCTGGCCGGGTCTTGCCGGTGACGATATCCATGAAGGTCGTCCTGCCCGCCCCGTTCGGCCCGATGATCGCGCGCGGTTCGGCCGGGCCGATCTCGAAGGACAGGGTGTTGATCGCCTTGAACCCGTCGAAACTGACCGAGACGCCCGAGACTTCCAGAAGCGTGCTCATCGCTCGGCCTCCTTCTCGCGCAGGTCGCCGGGATCGGGGCCCGGATCCGCGCCATGGCGGTCGGGCGCATGGCGTCCCGCGACCAGATCGAACAGCCCGCCGATCCCCTTGGGCGCGAACAGCGTGACCAGCACGAAACTCAGCCCCAGCAGCACCTGCCACCAGTCCACCCAGCTGACCGTGTAGAAGCCCGGCGGCAGATCGGGCACCCGCCCGCCG
>NZ_DSDD01000160.1:0-2405 GCF_011048875.1 Rhodovulum sp. | reverse complement strand
GCCGCGATGGGGGGCAGATCGTCGGGGATCTCGATCGCGCTTTCGGCCAGAACTGCGCGCAGGGTGTCGAGCGGGCTGCCCGACATGGCCTCCCACGCGTCGGCGTCGAAGCGGGCATGTCGGTTCACGCGGCTGGTTTCGCCCCGGCATTCCCAGATCAGGTCGGGCTTCAGGCCCACGACCGAATAGCGCCCGCGCACCTCGCCGCCGGTGACCGATTCAAGCATGAAGCTGTCGGTCCGTGCGCCTGCAAGTTTCAGCATCAGCGAAACCGGCGTGTCCAGATCGGCGGCTAGCCTCGCATGGACCAGTTGCGCCTTTCCGGCCTCATAGGCGGCCTCGAAGGCCGCGAAATCGGGGATGATCTTTGCCATGGGCCTACCGGAACCGGGCATGAACGGCGTTCAGCGCCGACTGGTCAAGCGACAGGCCAGCGGCGTTCACCAGTTCCTGCGCGAAATAGCCATACAGGTCCTGCGCCATGCCCTGACCGGCCTGCGCGGCGATGGTGTCGCGCAGGAAGCCCGCGGCCGGGTCCTCGGGATCGGGCGGCAGGATCGCGTCGAGCCGGACCAGCCAGGCCGCTTCGCCCGCCGTGACGACGCGAATGTCCCCGGGCGTCGCCATGGCGAACAGCGCATCGCCCAGTGCCGGGGGTGTCAGCCCGCCCCGCGACAGCGCAGCCTCGGTCTCGACCGGATGGCCCAGCGCGTCGAACGCCTCGCCCGCCGCGACACGGCCGGCAAGCGCGGCGGCCTGCTGGCCAAGCCGCGCGCGCGTCTCGGCCGCGCGCCAGTCGGCGGCGACCTCGGCGCGGACCTCGTCCAGCGGGCGCAGCGCGGGTGGCAGATCGGCATCGAGCCGCAGCGCGAAGATCCCGCCATCCTCAAGCTCTAGAAGCTCGGGGAAATCACCTTCGGCCAGATCGGCGGCGGCCAGCCGGAAGGATTCATAGGCCGCGATGCCGTCCGCGGGCTCGCCGGTGAAGTCGATCCTGCCAAACTCCATCTCGGTCTCGGCGGCCAAATCCTCCAGCGTCGCCCCGGCGGCCAGACGGTCGTCGTAATCGTTGACCAGATCGCCGATCATCCGGGCGGCGCGGTCACGGATCGACTCGTCGACAAGCGCTTCGCGGGCATCCTCGAAGCTGGTCTCGCGCGCGGCCAGGATGCCGTTCACGCGAAAGATCGCGGGGCCGATATCGGACAGGTGCGGGCCGGTCACGCCGGGGCCGTCCAGCGCAAAGACCGCCGCCCCCGCCGCGCCGCCGATGCCAAGCTGGGTGACATCGCCCAGATCGACATCCGACAGCCGCAGCCCGCGCGCCTCGACCGCTGCATCGAACGTGGTTTCCCCCGCCTCGATCGCGGCCATGGCTGCGGCGGCTTCGTCCTCGGAGGTGAAGACCAGCCGCTCGACCAGACGGCGCTCGGGCTGCACGAACTCGTCGATGCGGTCTTCGTAAAGCTCGCGTATCAGCGCCTCGTCGGGTTCGATCCGATCCAGCATCATCTCGGGCGTCAGCCAGGCATAGCTGATCTGGCGGGTGCGCGGCGCGGTATAGGCGGCGGGGTTCGCATTGTAGTAGGCGGCGATCTCGGCCTCGGTCGGGTCGGGCAGGGGGGCGTCCAGCGCGGCGGCGTCCAGCCGGATCAGGCTGGCGCTGCGCCGTTCGGCGATGAAATTGTAAAGCGTGTCGGCGTAGGTCTCGGATCCCCCAAGCCCCGCCATCACGCCCGCCTGCAACAGCGAGCGCGCGGTGTCCTTGCGGATCTGCTCCTCGAACTGGGCGACGGTAAGCCCGTTCTGCTGCAACACGAAGCGATAATTCTCGCGATTGAACTGGCCATCCGTGCCCTGAAAGGCGGGCATCTCGAGGATTTCCCGGGCAATGCGCTCGTCGCCGATCGAAATGCCGATCCGGCGCGTCTCGTCGTCCAGCGCGGCATCGCCGATCAGGCGTGCGCGCACCTGTTCGACCAACCCGCCCGCCTCGGCCTCGGCGAAGGTGACGACCCGTCCCGTTTCCGCCTGCTGTGCGTTCAACTCACGCCGAAGCGCACGGGCATAGGAGTCCACGGTGATCTTCTCATTGCCGACTTCGCCGATGGAGTCGATCGAGCCGCCGAAATTCGAGATGCCGAAGCCGCCCAGCCCAAGGATCAGGAGCCCCATCAGGATCCAGACAGCGGCCCGGGATGCCTGTTTTCCGACGGATTTGGACATGGGGCTCGCCTCCCTGCACTTGCGCGTTTCCGACGCTGTGTAGGGATTTGCGGCCCTCCCCGCAAGCGTCAGGGGCGGAAGGCCGAGAGCCGCTCGAAGAGCCGCCCGATGCCCTGCAGGTCGATATTTGCGAAGGCGATCCGCACCTGCTGGCGCGCGCCCGTATCGGCGTCGGGCTG
>NZ_DSDD01000166.1:0-2409 GCF_011048875.1 Rhodovulum sp. | reverse complement strand
CGGCGGCAACGGGCAGAGCGGCCCGAAGGCAGGATGCTTTCGGGCCTCAGTTGTGAAAAAAGGTTCCGGGATTACGGAACCGCAACCGAAGGAACATACGTTTGGCACGTATCGCTGGCGTCAACATCCCCACCGGGAAACGCGTCCCCATCGCACTCACCTATATCCACGGCATCGGCGCGTCCTCGGCCCGCGCGATCTGCGACGCGATCGGCATCGACGCCGCCCGCCGCGTCAACGAGCTGTCTGATGCCGAGGTTCTGGCCATCCGCGAGCATATCGACGCCAATCTCACCGTCGAAGGTGATCTGCGGCGCGAAGTGCAGATGAACGTCAAGCGCCTGATGGACCTAGGCTGTTACCGGGGGCTTCGCCACCGCCGCAACCTTCCCGTGCGCGGCCAGCGCACCCACACCAATGCCCGCACCCGCAAGGGCCCGGCAAAAGCCATTGCCGGCAAGAAGAAATAAGGGAGGGCAGGACAGATGGCACGCGAAAAGACCCGCATCAAGCGCAAGGAACGCAAGAACATCGCCGCCGGTGTGGCGCATGTGAACAGCTCCTTCAACAACACCAAGATCCTGATCTCCGACGTGCAGGGCAACGCGATCGCCTGGTCGTCGGCGGGCACGATGGGCTTCAAGGGCTCGCGCAAGTCGACCCCCTATGCCGCCCAGATGGCCGCCGAGGATGCCGGCCGCAAAGCCCAGGAACATGGCGTCCGCACCCTCGAGGTCGAGGTGCAGGGCCCCGGCTCCGGCCGCGAATCGGCCTTGCGCGCGCTCGCTGCGGTCGGCTTCAACATCACCTCGATCCGCGACGTAACCCCCATCGCGCATAACGGCTGCCGTCCGCCCAAGCGCCGCCGGGTCTGATCGGGCATTCTTTCTACCCGGGCCAGGCGATGCCGGCCCGGGTCGCAGGCCATTTCCCTCGGGCGTTCTTCGCTACGGACATGGGCGAAGGACAGGAATTGAGGAGACGCACATGATCCACAAGAACTGGCAGGAACTCATCAAGCCGGTGCAGCTCGACATCCGGCCGGGCAACGATCCCGCGCGCCAGGCGACCGTGGTCGTCGAGCCGCTGGAACGCGGCTTCGGCCTGACGCTGGGCAATGCGCTGCGCCGCGTGCTGATGAGCTCGCTGCAGGGCGCGGCGATCACGTCGGTCCAGATCGACAACGTCCTGCACGAGTTTTCCTCGGTGGCAGGCGTGCGCGAGGACGTGACCGACATCGTCCTCAACCTCAAGGGCGTCGCCCTCCGGATGGAGGTCGAAGGGCCCAAGCGGCTGACCGTCTCTGCCAAGGGGCCGGGCGTCGTCACCGCGGGCGACATCTCGGAAACCGCCGGGATCGAGGTGCTGAACCGCGACCATGTGATCTGCCATCTCGACGAGGGTGCGGATCTGTTCATGGAACTGACCGTGAACACCGGCAAGGGCTATGTCGCCGCCGACAAGAACCGCCCCGAGGATGCACCGATCGGCCTGATCCCGATCGACGCGATCTATTCCCCGGTCAAGCGGGTCGCCTATGACGTGCAGCCGACCCGCGAGGGCCAGGTGCTCGACTATGACAAGCTGACGCTCAAGATCGAGACCGACGGCTCGCTGACCCCCGATGACGCGGTGGCCTATGCCGCCCGCATCCTTCAGGACCAGCTGTCGATCTTCGTCAATTTCGAAGAGCCCGAATCCGCCGGCCGCGATTCCGAGGACGAGGGGCTGGAATTCAACCCGCTCCTGCTCAAGAAGGTGGACGAGCTGGAACTTTCGGTGCGCTCGGCCAACTGCCTGAAGAACGACAACATCGTCTATATCGGCGACCTGATCCAGAAGACCGAGGCCGAGATGCTGCGCACCCCGAACTTCGGCCGCAAGTCGCTGAACGAGATCAAGGAAGTGCTTTCGGGCATGGGCCTGCACCTTGGCATGGATGTCGAGGAATGGCCGCCCGAGAACATCGAGGATCTGGCCAAGAAGTTCGAGGACCAGTTCTGAGGGACGGTGGGTTCCACCCACCCTACGCCGGACGGGTAGGGTGCGGGCCCACCCGCCGCCATGACGACAAGGGCAATCCGCCCCAAGGAGAGCGGCCCGCACGCATGGGCTGCCGGACAAAGCAAAACCGCCCCAACGAGGGCAAGACCGGAGAAGAGAAATGCGTCACGCCCGCGGCTATCGCCGCCTGAACCGCACCCATGAGCACCGCAAGGCGATGTTCGCCAACATGGCCGGCTCGCTGATCGAACATGAACAGATCAAGACCACGCTGCCCAAGGCCAAGGAACTCAAGCGCATCGCCGACAAGCTGGTGACGCTGGGCAAGCGCGGCGACCTGCATGCCCGCCGCCAGGCCGCGGCGCAGCTCAAGCAGGACGCCCATGTGGCCAAGCTGTTCGAGGT
>NZ_DSDD01000123.1:0-2416 GCF_011048875.1 Rhodovulum sp. | reverse complement strand
GGTCGGCGAAATTTCGACGAGATCAAGCCCCGCTTCCTCGGCCAAGGCCATTCCCCGTTCGGGGGTCACGACACCGATGTTCTCGCCTTCCGCGCCGATGAGGCGGATCTCGGGGGCACGAATGCGCTCATTCACGCGGGGACCGGTGTCTCGCGTGGGAGGCGCGTTGTGGGGTCTGCGGGCTATGGTATGGTTCCTTTTCTACCGTAAATGCTGACGATCAAGTTACTCGTGGGAACGTCTTGCTTCAAGGCGGTTTTCCGCGGCCTTTTCGGCAGAGAAACGCCGCTGCGGCGTTCGTTCCGGTTTGTCTGTGCGTCGTTTTGTGCGACAAGCAGGCAGCGCAAGAACTGCGCGTGCACGCGAGATGAGGAAACAACCATGAAGAAAGCCCTGATCACGATCGTCATCCTCGCCGCCGTCGGGGTCGGCGGCTATGTCTGGTATATCGGCAACATGGCCGAGGATGAAGCGGCGCCCGAGATTGCGGTCGAGTCGCCCGATGAGGCCGTCGAGGAGGTGATCGAGGAGGCCGAAGAGGCTACCGGCGAAGCCGTCGAGGAGGTGATCGAGGAAGCCGAAGAGGCTGCCGGCGAAGCCGTCGAGGAGGTGATCGAGGAGGCCGAAGAGGCTGCCGAACAAGCCGAGGAAGCCGCAGAAGCCTTGGAAGAGGCGGTCGAGAGTGCCATCGAAGACGCCGCCGATGTTGCCGGGGAGGCTGCGGAGGCCGTCGAGGAAACGGTGACGGATGCGGCTGAAGCGGTTGAGGAGGCCGTGACAACCCCGCCTGCCGACGCGCTGAGCCCCGAGGGATTCGATGCCGATGCTGTCATCGCAATGATCGAAGACTCGTCGCTGGACGATGCCCAGAAAGGCGCCCTGAAGGCGGCGGTCGAAACCGCGCGCAACGTGCCCGAGATGTTGGGTGGCGTGCTCGACCAGGTGCGCACCGCGCTGGGCATGTAGAAGCCACGCGCGCGTCCCTGTTACGGCGCGTGTCTCGTGCGGCGCGCGTCCTGGCTCCCGATGCCTGAAAATGAACCCGCAAGACCAGTGTCTTGCGGGCTCTTTTTTGGTGGCCTGCTCCAAGCGAGCACCTGATCAGGCAGCCCTGCGCCCGACGGTCCGGGGGACGCCGACTGACCCGCGCATGCATCGCTCGTCCATCGCGCGCGCCTGCGGTTTCGGTTCTGAAACAGACTTCGCGCGGCACCGAACTCCGCTGAAAACGGGTCGTAGCTAGACCGGAGTCCGCGATAGTATCTCCAGCGCCTCGGCATGCACCGCGCTGTTGGCCGCCGCGATCACCCGCCCGCCCTGATGCGCCGACCCACCGCGCCAGTCGGTGACGATGCCGCCCGCCGCTTCGATCACCGCGATTGGGGCCTGGACGTCATAGGCCTGCAAGCCCGCCTCCACCACAAGGTCGATCTGGCCCAGCGCGACCAGCGCATAGGCATAGCAATCCAGCCCATAGCGCGTCAGCCGCACCTGCCCGGCAAGCGCGGCGAATGCGCGGGCCTCTTCGGGGCTGCCGATCTCGGGGAAGGTGGTGAACAGCGACGCCTCGGCCAGCGGGCGCGGCGCGCGCGTTTGCAGCGGGTGACGTCCCGTGCGCGCCTGCAATTCGGCCAGGCCCAGCCCGCCGAGGAAACGCTCGCCGATATAGGGCTGGTCGATCAGGCCGAAGAACGGCCCGCTCTCGTCCGCCACCGCGATCAGAACCCCCCAGGTCGGCGTGCCGCACATGAAGCTGCGCGTGCCGTCCACCGGGTCCAGCACCCAGGTCAGCCCGCTGCTGCCCGCGACCCCGGCAAGTTCCTCGCCCAGGATCGCGTCATCCGGCCGCCGTTCGGCCAGAACCGCGCGCATCGCCACCTCGGCCTCGCGGTCGGCCAGCGTGACCGGGTCGAACCCGGCACCGGCCTTGTTCTCGACCCCCAGCGCCGCAGTGCGGAAACGGGCAAGCGTCGCCGCACGCGCAGCGTCTGCCAGCGCATGCGCGGTGGCGATCAGCTCGTCGGAGTCGAAACGGGACATTCTGCCTCTTGGCTGGCCTGCGGAATGCGGGGCGCACCTCGCCCCTGGCCTGGGCGGTATCCGCCCGGCCGGGTTCCGTCAAGCGCGCGCGTCAGGCGACGTCGCTCAGCACCCGCGCCAGTTCGAACAACCGGCGCCGCTGGTTTTCCGGGATCGCATAGTAGGAGCGCACCAGTTCCAGCGCCTCCTTGTCTGACAGGATGTCGTCGGGCATGCCTTGCCCCTCGCCCTCTGGCATCTTGCTGTCCAGCCCCTCGAAGAAGAAGCTGACCGCCACGTCAAGCGCATCGGCGATGTCCCAAAGGCGCGACGCGCTGACACGGTTCATGCCAGTCTCGTATTTCTGGATCTGCTGGAACTTGATCCCGACCTTCTC
>NZ_DSDD01000349.1:0-2427 GCF_011048875.1 Rhodovulum sp. | reverse complement strand
GCGTTAAACCCGAGCCAAAATATTTTCTTTATAGTTCAGCCGCTTAGGCGAAAATTATGGTGCCCCAAGACGGACTCGAACCGCCGACCACCTATTTACGAAACAGGTGCTCTACCAACTGAGCTATTGGGGCCTTGATCGTCGTTTAAACGGGCAGCCCCCACTTGTCCAGAGCCTCATCGCCAAGGCGACATGGTGAACCGAACCCGCGCCCTGACCCTCCACCGCCATCGCGCATCTCCCTTCCATCGCGCGTCCTTCCCTCGCACGAAGCTTGGCGCCGCGACGGCGCGCCGCAAGGGCGAGCCGGAACACCGGCCCTGTGCGCGTCTGCACGTCCAGGCCGCAACAGGCCCGGGACATGCGCGAAAAAAGGCTTCAGTTCCACGCGTTACCGCCCGAATTCCGCCAAGTTTCGGCGTTACCCCGATCGGCATGGCTGCCCACTAGAAAAGCGGTGGGGTACGAATACGAAGGTGGTGCGATGGCGCATGGTACGAACGCGCCAGTCATCATCAAGCGTAAGAAGGTAGTGGGCGGCGACGGACATCACGGTGGGGCGTGGAAGGTCGCATATGCCGACTTCGTGACCGCCATGATGGCCTTCTTCATGCTGATGTGGCTGCTGAACGCGACGACGGAAAAACAACGCAAGGGGATTGCGGACTATTTCAATCCCACGATTCCGGTCAACCGGGTCTCCGGTGGCGGCGAGGGCGCCTTCGGCGGCGACAGCGTGTTCTCCGAACGCATCCTGTCCCAGACCGGGACCGGCGCGGCCCAGCCCAGCCCCACGCCCGAACGGCAGGCCCGCGGCGAGGTCGGCTCGGAGCAGGACGCACGGCAGAAGAACGACGCGTTGGCCCAAGCCGAGGCCGAGGCCCTGCGCGAGATCGAGGAACTGCTGAACGGCAAGAGCGGCGAAACCGTCTTCAGCGAGCAATTGCTGCGCCACATCGCGACGCGCCTGACCGACGAGGGGCTGATCGTCGAGATATTCGACCTCGACGACGCGCCGCTCTTCGTCGGTGACGGCACCGAGGCGATGCCTGTGCTCGACGAACTGATCGCGGTCATCGGCCAGGCCTTCACGCTGGTGCGCAACGAGGTAGCGGTGGCCGGCCATGTCAGCGCCCGGCCCATCGTTCTGGCCGACAACCCGGTCTGGGATCTCTCGACCGCGCGCGCCCATGCGGTCCGCCGCCTGCTCGAGGAGGCCGGGCTGCGCCAGGACCGGTTCGAGCGGATCACCGGCTATGCCGACCGCAAGCCCGCCGTCTCGGTGGCGATGGCGCCGCGCAACAACCGGCTGGAACTGGTGCTGCTGCGCTCGGACACGGGGAACTAGGTGGGATTTTAGATGTTAGGGGGGCGTTAAATGTCGGGGTGTAACGGTGCTGTCGGCTGGGGATCAAGCTGCAGAAAGGCGCTCACATGACCATTTCCTCCTCGCTTAACGCCGGTGTCTCTGGCCTTGCCGCCAATGCGAACCGGCTTGCGACCATTGCCGACAACATCGCGAACTCGTCGACCTATGGCTACAAGCGGGCGCAGACCGATTTCCACTCGATGGTGCTGGACGGCAACCGCGGGACCTATACCGCCGGCGGCGTGCGGATCACCTCAACGCGCATGATCGACCAGTCGGGCGCACTCGAGGCGACGAACAATCCGACCGATCTCGCGGTGCGCGGGCGAGGTTTTCTTCCGGTGATGCAGGAAACGTCCCTGATCTCGAACACCGACGACTACCCCATGTATCTTGCGACGACGGGGTCCTTCCGCACCGACGCCAACGGCATCCTGCGGACGTCCACGGGGCTTGTCCTGATGGGCTGGCCCGCCAACCCCGACGGCACGATCCCGCCCTATCCCCGGGACACGGCCGACGGCTTGCGGCCGGTGCAGATCCAGACCAACCAGTTCGCGGCCGAACCGACCACCGAGATCACGCTGGGCGTCAACCTGCCCGCGACCGAGACCGAGCCCGGCGCCTCCGGGACGCCGCTGAACCTGTCGGTCGAGTATTTCGACAATCTCGGCACCTCCCAGAGCATCGCGGTGACCTATTCGCCGGACGTTCCCGGCGCATCTCCCGCCTCCAACAGATGGACGATGGAACTGCGTGACTCCGCCCAGGGCGGCGCCTTGATCGGCGAATACGATCTGGTCTTCGACGCAACCCAAGCCAATGGCGGCACGCTCCAGTCGGTCACCCTGACCGCAGCCGGAACCGCGGCCGGTGCGGGGGCATGGAACCCGGTGACGGGGGTTCTGAACGTCGATGTGGGTCCGCTGGGCGATACCCTGTCGATCAATATCGGCGCCCAGAATGCGGGCGGCATCATGAGCCAGCTTTCAGACAGTTTCGCGCCCACCTCGATCATCAAGAACGGTTTCCCGGTGGGCAACCTGACCTCGGTCGAG
>NZ_DSDD01000231.1:0-2442 GCF_011048875.1 Rhodovulum sp. | reverse complement strand
CGGCGCAGGGTGAAACTGTCAGGCGCCAGCAGGCGCAGGGCCAGCAGGACGGCGCCGATCAGGCTAATCCCGCCGGTGGCGGGCATCAAGGCGCGCAGGGGCACCAGATGCGCCTCGGCCTCGGGGGCGACAAGGATCAGGCTTGCCATGGCCCCCGCGCCGCCCGCTACGGCGGATCGGGCCAGATGCGCGGCCAGATCGCCCTCGAAGCGCAGGGCGTCGAGATAGAGCGGCACGCCCGCGCGGCGGATCTCGATCCGGTCGCGGAACGGGACGGCGCGCAGCACCTCGCCCATCGCGGCGCGGCCGAAGACCAGCGGTTCGACCAGCAGAAGCCGCGCGCCGGGGGCCGGGTCGGCCACCAGCCGCCGGTCAAGCTCCGCGCCTTCAACCAGGATCGTCTCCTGCGGCAGCCAGTCGAGCCGGGCGGCTGCGCGCAGGCCGTCATCGCCGCCCTTTCCTTCGCAACACAGGTAATCTGATTGCCCCCCGGACCGCCTTCACCTTGGCTTCTTGTTCCGCAGATCGCGGCGGACCGCACAGGTTTTTGCCGGAAACGAAGCGGCAAGCGCAGCTTTTCGCCGTATTATTATGCGATTTTGGGGATTTTTGTTCGTTTGTTGTGCAAGCATCCCGACAAAACCGGAAATCGGATCGCCGCCACGTCCCTTGCGATTGCGCGCCTGCCGCAGCGCAGAAAAGCCTTGGGGCGCCCGTCACGACGTCATCGGTGGATCGGGGGGGGGCGGCGACCACGCGAACCGGGACATCGGCGGGGTCGGCGCACGGATGCAACGAAAAAGCTGCGGGGCCTGGGGAGGGTGTTGCGCGCCATGCGCGCAGGCCAGCCGCAAACGCCCCGCGCGGAGGGAATCCATGAAGAAGATCAAGACGTCCCTTGCCGGTGCCGTCGCCTTTTCGGCGCTGAGCCTGCCGGCCTGGGCACAGGACTCGATCAAGGTGGGCGTGCTGCATTCGCTGTCGGGCACGATGGCGATTCCCGAGACCACGCTGAAGGACACCATGCTGATGCTCATCGACGAGCAGAACAAGAAGGGCGGCGTGCTGGGCAAACAGCTTGAGGCGGTCGTGGTCGACCCGGCCTCGGACTGGCCGCTTTTCGCAGAGAAGGCGCGCGAATTGCTGACCGTGTCCGATGTGGACGTGATGTTCGGCTGCTGGACGTCGGTCAGCATGGCCGTGATGGACACCGATCATCACCTGTCCAAACCCGTGCTGATCGACGAGATCCTGGCCGACGGGCAGTTCGACATCATCAGCCAGACCGAAGAGGTGCCGGGCGATGCCTGGACCGATTTCATGCCGGAATCGGCCGTGCTGACCTCGGACCGGAAGGATCTGGGCTGCGGCATGTACAACACCGAGACCCAGTCCTGCGTCCAGATCAAGTCGAACTATTGACGTGACCGGGGGGCGGGATGCCGCCCCCCCCTGTCCCGACGGGCTGACCGCCATGCGCATCCTTCTTGCCGCCCTGACCTTCCTGTGTCTCGCGCCACCGCCGGGGCACAGGACATCGCCGCCGATGGCCCGGCCGCCACGCCCTTGCAGAGCCTGCTGCAAGAGCATCGCGCGGCCATCGAACACGGCGCGCGCCGCGGCATCGGCCCGGCGATCGAGGCGCGGCGTGACAGCGGCCTGCCCGAGGCGCGTCTGGAGCGGCTGCTGACGATTTCCTTCGACCCGGACCCGGATGCACGGATCGCCGCCATCGAAGGCTTTGCGGGCGATATCGGCGTGGATATGCGCGCCGCGCTGAACCCGCTGATGGAGACCACCCGTGCGGTCGCGCCGGGCGAACCACCCGCAGGCGAGAACATCACGCGCCGCCTGAGCCCCGGCCGCGAGGCACTGCCGCGCGAGGCGGCCTATGCCATGCTGGTCGAGGCCGGGCTGGCCTCGCCCCGGATCGGCCGCGCCGAGATCCGCGCGGCCCTTGCCGCCCATTCTTTCTACGACCGCCATGCCGAAGCCGACCCGCGCGTGACCGAAACCGCCGCCGACGTGCTTTCCGCCATCGCGCTGATGGTCGGGGGCAACCAGATGGCCGATCTGGCGCTGGACGCGCTGCCGCTGGCCTTCGCCATCACCTTCGGCGCGGGTGTGGCGATGGAGCGGCTGGTGATCCGCTGGCTCTACAACCGGCCGCTGGAAACGCTGCTGGCGACCTTCGGCATCTCGATCGCGTTGCAGAAACTGGCGAAGAACATCTTCGGCACCCAGGCCCGCCCGCTGACCTCGCCCGCCTGGCTGGACGGGTCGCGGGTCATCAACCATGTCGTCTCGATCAGCTATATCCGCATCGCGATCTTCGTCCTTGCGCTGATGTTCCTCGCCCTGTTCCTGTTCATCATGCGCCGCACGCGGCTGGGGCTTGAGGTGCGCGCGGTCACGCAGAACCCGCGCATGGCGGCGTCCATG
>NZ_DSDD01000305.1:0-2444 GCF_011048875.1 Rhodovulum sp. | reverse complement strand
CGCCTCGAGGCGCTCAGCCAGATGGCGCGCGGCCGCTTCGCGCTGAAGGATGTGCCGGGGCTGGAATTTTTCAAGATGCTCGGCACGGGTTCGGACGCGGGTTTCAACCCCAAGCCGAATGTCAACGTCAACGCGATCCTGTGCGTCTGGCCGGACATGGCGACCGCGAAGACGGGGCTGAAGGAAAGCATCACCCATCGCATTCTGCGCAGCCATTCCTGCGAGACCTACACGATCTACCTGACACCGACCTCGGCCAAGGGGTTGTGGTCCGGCGTCAAGCCGCTGCGGGTCACCGAAAAGCCCGACGCAAGCGGCAAGATGGCGGTTCTGACGCGCGCCACCGTCAAGCTGCCCATCGCGCTGCAATTCTGGGCCGAGGTGCCCGAGGTCCAGTCGCGGGTGGCCGAACACCCGAACTGTGCCTTCCATATCGGCATGGCCGAGGTGCCCTGGGTGCAGCAGGTGACCTTCTCGCTGTGGAACGACAAGCGCGCGATGACGACCTTTGCCCATGGCGATTGTCCGCATGGCCGCGCGGTGCAGCATGTCCGCGAAGGCAACTGGTTCAAGGAAGAGATGTATGCGCGCTTCAACATCCTCGAAGAAGAGGGTAGTTGGGAAGGCGGGAGCCCGCTGAAGCGGCTGGATGTATCGAAGCCGGCGCCCGAGACCAAGGCCCAACCCAAGGCCGAGACATCGACGGACAAGGCGGTGCCGGGCACGTCCAAGGCGCCCAGGAAATCGAAAGAGACTGCATGAGACAACCCTTTCCCTTCTCCGCCATCGTCGGGCAGGAGGAGATGAAGCAGGCGATGATCCTCACGGCAATCGACCCGGGGATCGGCGGCGTTCTTGTGTTCGGCGACCGCGGCACCGGCAAGTCGACCGCCGTCCGCGCGCTGGCAGCCCTTCTGCCGCCGATCCAGGCGGTGGAAAGCTGTCCGGTGAATTCGCCCTCGCGCGATCAGTGCCCGGACTGGGCGCACCTGACCTCGACCGCGATCGTCACGCGGCCCACGCCCGTCGTGGACCTGCCGCTGGGCGTAACCGAGGACCGGGTGGTCGGCGCGCTGGACATCGAGAAGGCGCTGTCCTCGGGCATCAAGGCGTTCGAGCCGGGCCTTCTGGCGCGGGCCAACAGGGGCTACCTCTATATCGACGAGGTGAACCTGCTGGAGGACCATATCGTCGATCTGCTGCTTGACGTCGCCCAGTCGGGCGAGAACGTGGTGGAACGGGAAGGGCTGTCGATCCGGCACCCGGCGCGCTTCGTGCTCGTCGGGTCCGGCAACCCCGAAGAGGGCGAGTTGCGCCCGCAATTGCTGGACCGCTTCGGCCTGTCGGTCGAGGTGGTCTCGCCCACGGATGTCGACACGCGGATCGAGGTGATCCGCCGCCGCGACACCTACGAGACCGATTTCGATGCGTTCATGGAGAAGTGGCGCCCGGCCGATGCCGAGCTGCGCGACCGGATCCTTGCCGCGCGGGCGCATCTGAAGACCATGGAAAGCTCGGACGACGTGCTGCGCGACTGTGCGGAACTGTGCCTTGCGCTGGGCTCGGACGGGCTTCGGGGGGAACTGACGCTGCTCAAGGCCGCCCGCGCGCTGGCCGCCTTCGAGGGCGCCGACAAGGTCACGCGCGAACATGTGCGCAAGGTCGCGCCGTCCGCGCTGCGCCACCGGTTGCGGCGCGATCCGCTGGACGAGGCGGGGTCCACCACGCGCGTTGCCCGGGTCGTCGACGAGGTGCTGGGTGAGCCTGCCTGACAATTCCGTCTGGACCCGCGTCGAGGTCGGCCTGAACGCGCTGGCCGTCGATCCGGTGGGGCTGGGGGGGCTGTGGCTGCGCGCGCGGTCCGGCCCCGTCCGCGACCGCGTGACCGAGGCGCTGGGGGGCCTCCCCCTGCCGCTGAAACGGCTGCATCCGTCCATCGGCGACGACCAGCTGTTCGGCAGCATCGACCTGACCGCGACGCTGTCCTCGGGCAAGCTGGTGGAACGGGCGGGCATTCTGGCGGAACCGGCAGTGCTGGTCCTGCCGATGGCCGAACGCACCCAGCCGGGCCTTGCCGCGCGGCTGGCGGGCGCGCTGGACCAGGGGACCGGGCATTGCCTGATCGCGCTGGACGAGGGCGCCGAGCCCGGCGAGACGCTGCCCGAGGCGCTGACCGACCGGCTGGCGCTGCATGTCGATCTGGACGCCCTGCCCTGGGGCGAGACCGACCGGATCGTGCTGGACCAGACCGCACTGGCCGCTGCGCGCGACCGGCTGCCGCGGATCCGCGTGTCGGCGAGTGTGCTGGAGGATCTGACGCTGCTGGCCGTCCGGCTGGGCGTTCACAGCCTGCGCGCGCCCATGCTGGCGCTCCGGACGGCCCGCACGCTGGCCGCGATTGCGGGCAATGACGAGGTTGGGGTGGACGACCTGACCGCGGCGGT
>NZ_DSDD01000352.1:0-2447 GCF_011048875.1 Rhodovulum sp. | reverse complement strand
GCCTGCGCCATGGCCCGGCGCGTCGCCCTCGGGCAGGAACCACAGATCGGCCTCGGGGCGCGGGGCCGGATCATAAGGCGACGTAAGGCTCGGCGGGTCGTCATAGGCCGCGCCGATATCAACGGGTTTGCGTGCCATACCCGCAGAATAGCACGGCTGCGCGGATGACATGGGGGAATTCTGATTGCGGTGTCTTTCGTCCCCCGGCCCCTTGCCCCGCACAGGGCGCCGCATGCCCGGAAAAGGCTCTGTTCCAGCCCAAATTGCAGGAAACCGGCGTCCCGCGTGCCCGGCAAACGCCCTTGCATGCGATGACAAACGGTCGTTTGGTAGTGACATAGCGAATTGAAAGGCGCCCTGACTTTGCGCGGAACGACAGGCCGCGGCCGGGGGCTCGTGAAACGATGCCGGCAGGCTGGGGAATTAGCGCAGAATTCGCCCGCTATCGTCTTGTTCCTGCCCCATCCCTGTTGCACCTCTGGCCCGAACGGGACTAACGTCGCGCGGTTTTTACAGCCGATCACGATATATCGTCAGGAAACGGGCAGAGCAGGGTTTCAGGCATGGGCAGCAAGGTTCGGATCGCCGTGGTGGGGCTCGGCAAGATGGGGCTCAGCCATTTCGCGATGGTCAATGCGCACCCCGATGCCGAGACCATCGCCTGTGACGGGTCGGGTTTTCTGGTGGATGTGCTGTCCAGGAACATCGCGACGCCGATCCACAAGGATTACGACACGCTTCTGGAAAAGGAGCGGCTGGATGCGGTGGTGATCGCCACGCCATCGCGGCTGCATGCGCCGATGGTGCGCGCGGCGCTGGACAGGGATATCCATGTCTTCTGCGAGAAACCCTTCTGCCTCGACTGGGCCGACAGTGCGGCGCTGACCGAATTGGCCGCCGAAAAGGGCCGGGTGGCGCAGGTGGGCTATCACTACCGCTATGTCGGCGCCTTCCGCGAGATGAAGCGCATCCTGGACAGTGGCGCGCTGGGGCGCGTCACCCATGTTCTGGCCGAGGCTTACGGCCCCGTCGTGCTGCGCCCCAAGCGCGCGACCTGGCGCACCAGCAAGGAGGAGGGGGGCGGTTGTCTTTATGATTACGCGGCGCATCCTCTGAACCTTCTGAACTGGTTCTTCGGCACGCCCGACCAGGTGACGGGCTCGGTGCTGGGGCAGGTGTTTTCCGAAGGCACCGATGACGAGGTGTTCTCGACGCTGCGCTGGAACGATGGGCCGACCGCGCAGCTTTCGGTGAACTGGTCGGACGAGAGCCATCGCAAGATGTCCACCAAGATCGCGATGATCGGCACCAACGGGCGGCTTTATGCGGACCGGCAGGAATGCCAGCTCTACCTGCGCGAGCCCCATGACGCGCTGCCGGGCTATGGGCCGGGCTGGACTGTGAAATACACCACAGAACTGACCGAGGATGCCTGGTTCTACCTGCGCGGCGAGGAATATTCCGCGCAACTGGCCGAGTTCATCGCCGCCGTGCGCGACGGCAAGGCGCAGGCGGCGGAAAACGGCTTCGCCTCGGCGGCCGAGACCGACCGGACGCTGGCGATGATCATCGAGAATGCCGAAACCGGGCTGCCCGTGGGCGAGGCGCGCGCGCGCGCGCCCGAACCCGCGAAGCGGCGCGGCTGGTTCGGGCGATAGGGAGATGACGATGGACAGGCTCTTGTTCGGCGACAACCAGTTCTTCGGCATCAACCACATGTCCGAGGGAAAGGCCCGCGCCCAGGCGATGCGCTTCCAGAAGACCGACGCAATCATGGATGTGCTGGACATCGCCTATGACGAGGGCATCCGCACCTTCATGTGCACCACCCATGACCGCATCGCCGAGGTGGCCGACCGGGTGCGCGCCAACCCCGCGCGCTACCGCGATTTTACCTTCTACCCCTGCATGCCCTATGCCCACAAATACGCCAATGCCGTGACCGAGCATGGCATGGTCGGCGCGCTGAAGCATTTCATGCCCGAGGACGGGCTGTTCGCGACCGCGCTGGCGGGCGGCAAGGCGCTGGCGACCCGCGAGGTCGACGGCATGGCGCGGGTGCTGATCGACATGGAGATGAAGATGTTCGCGGGCACCAGGACGCCCGTGATCTTCGTGCAGAACGTATTCACCGACCTGCTGCTGGGCATGGGCTTCACGCGCGCCTTCCGCATCTTTCACGACCATATCGTCGAGAAATACGGGGCGGAGCCGGCCTATATCACGATGAACATGCCGATGCTGCTGGATGCGCTGGAAAAGGAGGGCATCGAGCGGCCGATCATCTGCGCCAACATCAACAAGATCGGCTTTCGCATGTCGGGGGGCTTCGATGCCTATCTCGACGCGCTGAAATCAGGCCGCGTGCGCGCCATCGCGATGTCGGTCTATGCCAGCGGCGCGATCCCGCCCGACGAGGCGATCCACTGGATTTCCGAACTGCCCGG
>NZ_DSDD01000415.1:0-2448 GCF_011048875.1 Rhodovulum sp. | reverse complement strand
TTCGTGCAGGACAACCATTCGGTTTCGCATGCGAAAGGCACGCTCAGAGGGCTGCATTTCCAGGCCCCGCCGCATGCCCAGGCCAAGCTGGTGCGCTGCGGGCGCGGGGCGCTTTACGATGTGGCGGTCGATATCCGCAAGGGCTCGCCGAGCTATGGCCAATGGGTCGGGGTCGAACTCAGCTTCGAGAACGGCCGGCAATTGCTGATCCCCGAGGGCTTCCTGCACGGCTTTGTCACGCTGAGCGACGATACTGAAATCATCTACAAATGCTCGGACTACTACGCGCCCGACTGCGACGGCGCGGTGCGCTGGGACAGTTGCGGAATCGACTGGCCGCTGGAGGGCGCGCCCATTCTTTCTGCAAAGGACGAGGCCGCACTCCCCTTCGCGGGGTTCGACAGCCCCTTTGTCTGGGAGGCGCCATGAAACTGCTTGTAACCGGCGGCGCGGGCTTCATCGGCTCGGCCGTGGTGCGCCGGGCCACCGCAGAGGGGCACGCGGTCGTCAATCTCGACGCGCTGACCTATGCCGCCTGCCTGGAGAACGTGGCGAGCGTTGCTGACCATCCGGGCTATGCCTTTGTTCAGGGTGATATCCGAGACGGGGCGCTGCTGGCCCGAGTCTTTTCCGAACATCAGCCCGATGCGGTGATGCATCTGGCGGCCGAATCCCATGTCGACCGTTCGATCGACGGGCCCGGCGCCTTCATCGAGACGAATGTGCTGGGCACCTACACGCTGTTGCAGGCCGCGCGCGGCTATTGGGAGGGCAGGGGACGGCCCGACGTCTTCCGCTTTCACCACATCTCGACCGACGAGGTGTTCGGCAGCCTCGGGCCCACGGGCAGGTTCACCGAAACTACGCCCTATGATCCGCGTAGTCCCTATTCCGCCTCGAAAGCGTCCTCGGACCACCTGGTGCGCGCCTGGCACGAGACCTACGGGTTGCCGGTGGTGCTGACCAATTGCTCGAACAATTACGGCCCCTTCCATTTCCCCGAAAAGCTGGTGCCGGTGGTGATCCTGAACGCGATCCACGGGCGGCCGATCCCGGTCTACGGGGCGGGCGAGAATGTGCGCGACTGGCTTTATGTCGAGGATCATGCCGAGGCGCTGCTTGTGGTGCTGGAAAAGGGCAGGGTGGGGCGGTCCTACAATATCGGCGGCGAGAACGAGGCGAAGAACATCGATCTGGTGCGGATGATCTGCACCATCCTCGACGAGATGCGGCCCGAGGGCGCGCCGCACGATCGGCTGATCACCTTCGTCACGGACCGCCCCGGCCACGACCTGCACTATGCGATCGATCCCGCGCGGATCCGCGAGGAACTGGGCTGGCGGCCCTCCGTCACGCTGGAAGAGGGGCTGCGGCGCACCGTTGCCTGGTATCTCGACAACGAGGACTGGTGGCGGCCGCTGCTGGACCGGGACGGCGTGGGGCGGCGGCTGGGGGTGTCGGCGTGATCCTTGTCTTCGGCCGCACCGGACAGGTGGCGCGCGAACTGGCGCATCTCGCCCCCGGGGCGGTCTTTCTGGGGCGCGAGGGGGCCGATCTTGCCGATCCCGATGCCTGTGCCGCCGCCATCGCCGCCCATGCGCCGCGCGCCGTGATCAACGCCGCCGCCTGGACGGCCGTCGACCGCGCCGAGACCGAGGAGGCGCTGGCCACCCTCATCAACGGCACAGCGCCGGGGGCGATGGCACGGGAATGTGCCGCGCGCGCCATCCCCTTCGTCCATATCTCGACCGATTACGTCTTTGACGGGTCGGGCACGCGGCCCTGGCGGCCCGACGATCCCACTGGGCCGATTTCGGCCTATGGCCGCAGCAAGCTGGCGGGCGAGAGGGCGGTGCGCGCGGCAGGCGGCGCGCATGCGATCCTGCGCACCTCCTGGGTGTTCTCGGCGCATGGGGCGAATTTCGTGAAAACCATGCTGCGGCTGGGGGCCGAGCGCGACGCGCTGCGCATCGTTGCCGATCAGGTGGGCGGGCCCACCCCGGCGGCCGATATCGCCGCCGCCTGCCTTGGCCTGCTCCGGGGGCTGGAAAAAGACCCTGACACGGCCGGAACCTATCATTTCGCGGGCGCCCCCGATGTCAGCTGGGCCGGTTTCGCATGCGAAATCTTCGCCCAAGCCGGGCTGCGCGTCGCGGTCGAGGAGATCGCCGCGGCCCAGTACCCGACGCCTGCGCGCCGCCCGCTGAATTCCCGGCTCGATTGCGCCGCGCTGGAGATCCGGTTCGGCATTACACGCCCCGACTGGCGGAAGGGTCTTGTGCAGGTTCTGGCCCAGCTCGCGGCGGAACGGTCATGACGAAACGCGAGGGGGCCAACGTATCTGCCTCCGTCCTGAAACGGGATCAAGGAATGATCAGAGCGTTCTTGCGATACAGTGCCATCCGTAAAGGAAAATATGTCGGCCTATGGCGGCGCTTCGGGAAACCC
>NZ_DSDD01000158.1:0-2502 GCF_011048875.1 Rhodovulum sp. | reverse complement strand
GGGTCGTTCCGGCTGCGCGCGCATTGGCAGGTCGAGGATCTGGGCCGCGGCACCTGGCAGATCGTCGTGACCGAGATCCCCTATCAGGTGCAGAAATCCCGCCTGATCGAGCGGATCGCCGACCTGATCCAGACCCGGAAGCTGCCGATCCTGGCCGATATCCGCGACGAAAGCGCCGAGGACGTGCGCCTGATCCTGGAGCCGCGGTCGCGCAATGTGGACCCCGAGGTTCTGATGGGGGCGCTGTTCCGCAGCTCGGACCTGGAGATCCGCTTCAGCCTGAACATGAACGTGCTGATCGACGGGCGTACGCCCAAGGTCTGTTCGCTCAAGGAGGTGCTGCGCGCCTTCCTCGATCACCGCCGCGACGTGCTGATCCGGCGCAGCCAGCACCGGCTGGAAAGGATCGACTACCGGCTCGAGGTGCTGGAAGGGCTGCTGATCGCTTTCCTCAACCTTGACCGGGTGATCGACATCATCCGCTACGACGACGAGCCCAAGCTCGCCCTGATGGCCGAGGACTGGTCGCTGCGCCGCCCCCGCGCCACCTCCGAACGCGATTACGTCTCGCCGCTGCCCGCGACGGGCGCGGGCCAACTGACAGAGGTGCAGGCCGAGGCGATCCTGAACATGCGCCTGCGCTCGCTGCGGCGGCTGGAGGAAATGGAACTCAATGCCGAGCGCGACGCGCTGATGGCCGAACGCGCCGGGCTTCGGGACCTGCTGGGCAACGAGTCCGTCCAATGGGCGAAGATCGCCGATGAACTGCGCGAGGTACGCGAGAAGTTCGGCCGCAAATCCCCCGGCGGCGCGCGGCGCACCCGTCTGTCCGAGGCCGCCGAGGCCCCCGAGATGCCCATCGAGGCGATGATCGAGCGCGAACCGGTGACGGTCGTCTGCTCGAAGATGGGCTGGATCCGCGCGATGAAGGGGCATCTGGCGGATGGATCCTCGCTGAAATTCAAGGATGGCGACGAAGGCCGGTTCCTGATCGCGGCCGAGACCACCGACAAGCTGATCCTGTTCGGCGCGAACGGGCGCTTCTACGCCTTGCCGGTGGCGCAACTGCCCGGCGGGCGCGGCATGGGCGAGCCGGTGCGCCTGATGGTCGATCTGCCCAACGAGTCCGAGATCGTCGCGCTGATGATCCACCGCCCCGGCGAGCGTCTGCTGGTCGCCTCCAGCGCGGGCGACGGATTCCTTGTGCCCAGCGACGAGGTGCTGGCCCAGACCCGCGCGGGCAAGCAGGTGCTGAACGTCAAGGCACCCGAAACGGCACGGATCTGCCGCATCGTGGCGGGCGATCACGTCGCCTGCGTCGGCGAGAACCGAAAGGTGCTGGTCTTTGCGCTGGACGAGTTGCCCGAAATGGCGCGCGGCAAGGGCGTGCGGTTGCAGAAATACAAGGATGGCGGCCTGTCGGATGCCACCACCTTCACGCTGGCCGACGGCCTGTCCTGGCGCGACCCGGCCGGGCGCACCCGCACCGAAACCGACCTGTCCGAATGGCTGGGCAAGCGCGCCGGAACCGGCCGAATGGCCCCGCGCGGCTTCCCGCGCGACAACCGTTTCACCTGACGGGGCGTTGCGCGCCGTTCTCCCCTGCGCTATCCCGGGCGGGGTTTGCGACATTGGGGGGATCATGTTCCGCGCCGCTTCCGTTTTCCGTCCTGCGCTGCTGATCGGTGGGCTTTGGGTCCTTTCCGCCTGTGCCGCCAAGGATGCGATGGACAGCCCCGCCGAAGCGCTCGGCGATTTCAGTCTGGGCTACACCATCGTCGTCGCCGACAATGCCAAGCTGGTGCCGCCCAGCCGCTCCGCTGCCGCCGAGGAATGGCAGGCTGCGCTGAAACAGGCGCTGGAACGGCGCTTCTCGCGCTACGAGGGCGACAAGCTCTATCATTTCGGCATCAATGTGGACGGCTATGCGCTGGCCGTGCCCGGCGTGCCGGTGGTTGCCGCACCGAGATCGGTGCTGGTGATCTCGGCCAATGTCTGGGACGATGCGGCCAAGGCCAAGCTGAACGAAGAGGCCGAGCAGATGACCATCTTCGAGGGCATGTCGGGCGAAACCGTCGTGGGTTCCGGGCTGACCCGCAGCAAGGACCAGCAGATGCAGGTTCTGGCCGCGAACGCCGCCCGGCGGATCGAACGCTGGCTGGTCGAGAACCGCGAGGCGTGGTTCGGCTACGACCCGGCCGCCGAGGCGCCCACCGCTGCCTCCGCCCCGGTCGACGAGGTGTCGGCCGCGGTCCCGGAGTGACCGCTGCGCACCCGGCTGCAAGGCAAGTGGCGCTTGATTTCTCGCAAGCCAGCGACTAGAGAGCGCGCGATGTTGAATCGGGCCGTTGGCGGCCCCCTAATCAATGAGGCGCCCGGCCATGGGTAAGGCAAAGTTCGAACGTACGAAACCGCATGTGAACATCGGGACGATTGGTCACGTTGACCACGGCAAGACGACGCTGACGGCGGCGATCACGAAGTATTTCGGCGATTTCAAGG
>NZ_DSDD01000286.1:0-2502 GCF_011048875.1 Rhodovulum sp. | reverse complement strand
GCTGGCCGTCCGGCTGGGCGTTCACAGCCTGCGCGCGCCCATGCTGGCGCTCCGGACGGCCCGCACGCTGGCCGCGATTGCGGGCAATGACGAGGTTGGGGTGGACGACCTGACCGCGGCGGTAGAACTGGTGCTGGCGCCCCGGGCGACCCAGTTTCCCGAGGCCGAAGACGACCAGCCACCCGAACAACCGCCCGACCAGCCCCCGCCCGAGCCGGAACCCGACAAGGGCGAGCAGGACGAGGGCGAGGGCCAGTCGCTGGACGATCTGCCCTTGCAGGACATCCTGCTGGAGGCCGCCAGGGCCACGCTGCCCGCCGACCTGCTGGCGATGCTGGCGGCGAAACGGGCCAACCGCGGCGGGGGCGGCAATTCCGGCGCGGGGGCAAAGCGCAAGGGCAACCGGCGCGGACGGCCGATCCCCTCGCGGCGCGGGCGGCTGGAAACCGGCGCGCGGCTGGACGTGATCTCGACCCTGCGCGCGGCTGCGCCATGGCAGACCATCCGCAAGCAGGAAAGCCGGTTCGAGCGGTCGCTGCACATCCGGTCCGACGATTTCCGCATCAAGCGGTTCGAGGAGAAATCCGACCGGCTGCTGATCTTCGTGGTGGATGCCTCGGGTTCGGCGGCGATGACCCGGCTGGCCGAGGCCAAGGGCGCGGTGGAACTCTTGCTGGCCGAAGCCTATGCGCGGCGCGACCATGTCGCGCTGGTGGCCTTTCGTAACGAGGGGGCGGAGCTGCTGCTGCCGCCCACGCGGTCGCTGGTGCAGACCAAGCGGCGGCTGGCGGCCCTGCCCGGCGGGGGCGGCACGCCGCTGGCCGCGGGGCTGAAGGTCGCGCTTGAGGTCGCGATCCAGTCCAAGGGCCGCGGCATGACGCCGACCGTGGCGCTGCTGACCGACGGGCGGGCGAACATCGCGCTGGACGGGTCGGCCAACCGGACGCTGGCAGGCGAGGATGCCGAGCGGATGGCCACCGCGATCCGGTTGCAGGGGTTCCCCGCGATGGTGATCGACATGGGCCAGCGGCCCGAACGCTCGCTCAAGGCGCTGGCCGACACGCTGGGCGCCCCCTACATTCCGTTGCCGAGGGCCGATGCCAACCGGCTGTCCTCTGCCGTATCGGCCGCTCTCGACGCGTAAGGGGAACGTCATGGACTGGACCCGGGACGGAAGCGACTGGCCGAACCGGGAGCATTCCCGCTTCGTCCGCCACCGCCCGCACTTCTGGCATATCCAGGAGGCGGGCGTGGGGTCGGTCGTGCTGCTGCTGCACGGGACAGGCGGGGCCAGCCATAGCTGGCGCGACGTCTTCCCTATTCTGGCGAACGACTACCATGTCGTCGCGCTGGACCTGCCCGGGCAGGGCTTTACCCGGATGGGCGCACGGCAGCGCTGCGGGCTCGATTCGATGAGCCAGGACATCGCGGCGCTTCTGGATGGCGAGGGGCTCTTGCCCGACGCGATCGTGGGCCATTCGGCGGGGGCGGCGCTGGCGCTGCGGCTGGTGCGCGACCTGAAGCGCCCGCCCAAGGCCATCGTCGGGATCAACGCGGCGGTGGAGAATTTCAAGGGCGTGGCCGGATGGCTGTTTCCGATGATGGCGCGGATGATGGCGCTCAACCCGTTCTCGGCCCCGGAGATCTCGCGCTGGCTGGGGAACGCCACCGGCGTCGAATACATGATCGCGGGGATCGGCAGCCGGATCTCGCCCGAGGGGCTGGCGCTTTACCGGCGGCTGGTGGCCGACCGCAACCACACCGACGCGACGCTGGCCATGGTGGCGCAATGGACGCTGGACGGTCTGTGGCACGATCTGCCGGGGATCGAGGTTCCGACGCTGCTGCTGGTCGGCGAGACCGACCGCGCCGTGCCGCCCGCATCCTCGGCCCGGGCCGCCGCGCGATTGCCGCGGGCCGAGATCGTCCGGATGCCGGGGCTGGGCCACCTTGCCCATGAGGAATCACCCGACGACGTCACCGCGCTGATTTCGGCCTTTCTGACCGCGCATCTCGGATGAACGGTCGGGTGAAAAAGGAACGGGCCGCCCCGCTTGCCCTGGCGGCCCTTTCACCCTGACCTGTGCTTCAGGCTCAGTCGTGCACGCCCAGGCTGACGAGATAGGCGTAGATATCCACCGACTCTTCTTCCTTGCGGACCTTGTGGGTCATCGCACCGCGTGCGCTGCTGTCGCCGAGAAATTCGCGCAGGTAGCCGGTGGGGTCCATGGTGTACTTGACGAATTCCTCTTCGGTCCAGAGAAGGCCCTTCTCGCCGGCCGCTGTCATCGAAGCGGAATACTTGAAGTCCTCGACCTCGCCGGCGTGCCGGCCGGGCACCTTGTAGAGGTTGGGGCCAACCTTGGCGGCGCGACCGGCAAGGGTTTCGCCTGCTTCGTTCACGACGACATGGCAGGTGATGCACTGGCGGAACGCCTTCTCGCCGGCCTCGGCATTACCGGAAGCCTCTTGGGCGAACACTGGCCCCGCGACAAGGGCTGC
>NZ_DSDD01000072.1:0-2513 GCF_011048875.1 Rhodovulum sp. | reverse complement strand
GATGGTCGAGGCGGGCGAGGTGCTGGTCCGCCGCCGCCCGCGGCGCCCCGGCGACGGCGTCATGCCGCCCGTGCAGATCCAACTGCTCGAGGCCGACTTCCTCGATGCCACCCGCAACGGCGCGCTCGGCGCGGGCCAGGCTATGCAGGGCATCGAGTTCGACGCGCTCGGCCGGCGCCGCGCCTATTGGCTCTTCGGCGCGCATCCGGGCGACGCGACGCTCAGCCTGACGGGCGGGCTCACCAGCCGTGCGGTGCCGGCCAGCGAAATCGCTCATGTCTACGAGAAGCAGCGCACGCAGGCGCGCGGCGTGCCCTGGGGGGCGCCCGTGATCCGGGCCCTGCGCGACCTCGATGACTATGAGGTGGCCGAGATCGTCCGCAAGAAGACCGAGGCCTGTGTCACCGCCATCGTCTTCGGCGACGAGGAGGCGCAGCAGGGCATCGCGCCCTCGGTGGTCGATGCCGACGGCAACCGGGTCGAGCAGTTCGAACCGGGGCTGATCGCCTATGCCCGTGGCGGCAAGGATATCCGGTTCAACCAGCCCTCTGCCACCGGCGGCTATGGCGAATACAAGCGCGCCAGTCTGCACACTATCTCGGCGGGCTTCCGCGTGCCCTACGAGCTGCTGACGGGCGACCTGTCCCAGGTGAACTACTCCTCGATCCGGGCAGGCCTCGTGGAATTCCGTCGGATGATCGACGCCGTGCAGTGGCAACTCTTCATCCCGATGTTCTGCGCACCAGTCTGGCGGTGGTTCACTGAGGCCGCATGGGCGGCCGGGCGCATCCCGACGCCGGACGTGCCGGTGGAATGGTCGCCGCCCAAGTTCGAGGCGGTCGATCCGCAGAAGGACGCTATGGCAGACCTGCTTGCCATCCGCTCAGGCACCATGACGCTGGCCGAAGCCATCGCCCGGCAGGGCCGCAACCCCGACGCGGTGCTGGCCGAAATTGCGGCCACGAACGCCAAACTCGATGCACTGGGCCTCGTGCTCGACACCGACCCGCGCCGGGTCACCAAGACCGGCAACGCGCAGGCCAGTGAAAGCGCACCAGACCAAACAGCCGACCTCGACAAATCGGACGGCGACGAGACCTGACAAGGACCCATCCATGGAGCAGATGATCGAACTGCCGGCGCTGCGCCGGTCGGCGGAGCTTGCGCCCAACAGCATCGATCCGGAGACGCGCAGCGTCGAGGTGATCTGGTCGACCGGCGCACGGGTACGGCGTGCCGCGCTCTTCGGCGAGCCGCATGACGAGGAGCTGAGCATGGCGCCCGAGCATGTACGGCTCGATCGGCTGAACGCCGGCGCGCCCTTCCTGAAGGTGCATGCGGCGCATGATCTCGATGCGGTGATCGGCTCGGTCGTGCCCGGCTCGGCGCGGATCGAGAACGGACAGGGCATCGCCCGGATACGCATCTCCGAGCGCGATGCGGTCGGTGACATCTGGCGCGACATCCAGGCCGGGCACATCCGCGCGGTCTCCATCGGCTACCAGGTCCATCGCTTCGAAGTGAGCAAGCCCGAAGGGGCGCGCGAACTCTGGCGGGCGGTGGACTGGACGCCTTTCGAGATTTCCGCCGTCCCCGTCGGTGCCGATGCCGCGGCCGGGTTCCGCGCGAAGGAGCCGATGAATGACTGCGTCCTCCACCGCCGGGACGCCCCCACCAGCCAAGGAGCATCCCCTATGACCGACAGGACAAAGCCCCCGGCCGATAAGGCCAAGCAGAGCAACGACACGGCAGTGGCCGAGGAGACCCAAATGACCGACGACAAGACCGGCGCTGCCGAGGCGCAGGCCCTCGCAAGCGACACGCAGACCCGAGCCGCCGATATGAAGCCCAAGGCGCTGACCGTCACGCCCGACCGGGCGTCCGAGGACCGCAGCCGCGGCGTCGACACCGATACGCTGGTGACCGAGGCCCGCGCACAGGAGCGCGAGCGCGTTTCGACCATTCACGGCCTTGCCGACAAGCTGCATCTCGAGCGCGGCTTCGCCGGCGACCTCATCAAGCGCGGCGTCTCCATCGATGAGGCGCGCCGGCTGATCCTCGATCAAGTCGCGGCCAAGGCGGATGAGACCCGCACCTTTCCCCATGTCTCTGTCCCGCTCGGCGGGCGCGACGCCACGGTCACGCGGCGCGAGGCGATCTCAAGCGCGCTGCTGCACCGCTACAGCCCGACGCTCTTCCCGCTGGAGGACGCCGCGCGCGAGTATCGCGGCATGACGCTGATGGAGCTTGCCCGCGAAAGCCTCGAGACGGCGGGCGCCAGCACCCGGGGCCTCTCGCGCGACGAGGTGGCGACGCGGGCCCTACACTCGACCTCGGATTTCCCCGAGATCCTTGCGGCTGTCACCAACAAGACCCTGCGCCAGGCCTATGAGGCCTATCCGCGGACCTTCCCGCTCTTCTGCCGGCAGGTGCTGGCCACCGACTTCAAGGCGATGCACCGGGTCCAGCTGGGCGAGGCGCCGCAGCTCCTGAAGGTCGGCGAGAGCGGCGAG
>NZ_DSDD01000081.1:0-2529 GCF_011048875.1 Rhodovulum sp. | reverse complement strand
TGCCGAACATGGATGCGCCTCCTTTTCCCTGGTCAAAGACTAGGGTTTCCCGGGCACAGTCTCAAGGGGAAGTCGGTGGCGCGTGGGGGAAAGAGGACGGGGCGGCGCGCGCCGCCCCGTCCTGCGCGGGCTCAGAGCCCCATGCAATTGGCGTAATAGGTCACGGTCGCCGGCCTGTCCGAGAAGACGCCCTCGACGCCGACATCCTGGGCGAGCACGTCGAGAAGCTCGAAATAGACGCCGTCATTGTCGGTCACGTCCTTGATCGACTGGAAATACCAGCCCCCGCCGGTGGCCAGCGGACCCGAGCGTTCCAGCGTCCAGGTGATGATCTTCAGCCCGGCGGCCTTGGCCTCCTGGGCATAGGGCGAGAGCACGATGCGGCCATCCTCGACGGTGACCAGCATCCAGGTCGGCGGCGCGATGTAGCGCACGCCCATGTCGGCCAGTTCCTGCATGGTCGGCTTGAAGGTGGCCGGGTCCATCGGGTCGATCAGCCCCTCGATCTCGGTCTCGTAGCGGTCGTCGAGGTAGACTGCCTGGGCGCCGAATTCGGGCTCGTTCTCGATCCAGTAGAGGATATCGGCGAGGTTGAAGGATTGCGCGAACACATCTTCGGGCGGGATGCCCGCGGCCTTGTATTCGTCGATCAGTTTCTGCGCGTAATCGGCCTGGGTGAAGCCGTCGAAGGGCATCTCGACCGAGGGCGATTTGAGTTCGGGGGTGAACTTGGCGCCGAGCGAGCGGAACAGCTCGATCGATTCGGCATGGGTCAGCGATTGCGCACCATGGGTGTAGAGATCGGTGCGGAAGGCCGCGATGCCGCCCTGATAGGCCTCGGGCGTCGTGGCCTTCGCGTCGGCGGCGTCCATCTTGGGCTTGAGCGTGCGGAACTCGGCCAGCGTGATCTCGGAGGTGCGGCACTCGGCGGTCGCGGGCGTGTCGCCGCTGGCGGGGGTGAAGGGGGTGATGCAGGTCGCGGCCAGATCGGTCAGCAGGATGTCGGTTGTGGTGTGCAGGTCGTTCTGGGCGTGACGGCAGACCAGTTCCTTGTCCTTGGTGAAGGTCACGTCGCATTCCAGGATGCCCGCGCCCATGCGCGCCGCGGCGACATTCGATTCGACGGTATGTTCGGGGAACATCAGCGGTGCGCCGCGATGGCCGATCGAGAAATCGCTGCGGCTGGGCGTCTGGCCCATGCAGGCGGTCAGCTTTTCCTTCAGCGGACCGTCGGTCATCTTGTCGATCAGGTAATAGGGTCGGGGGCCTTAATCGAGAACGGTCTCGGCATGGCCGGGCAGGGCCGGCGCGGCCAGAAGGGCGGCGGCGACCGTCAGGCGGGGTAGGGGCATGGGATTCTCCGCTTCTTCGTGGGAAGGAACGGAAACCATGTGACGGGGCCGCGTAACAGTCGTGCGACAGGCATGTGACGGCTACATGAAGCCCAGTTCCAGCCGCGCCTCGTCGGACATCATGTCCATGCCCCAGGGCGGATCCCAGGTGATCTCGACATCGACCTGCTTGACGCCCGGCAGCGGTTCGACCGCCTCGGCCAGCCAGCCGGGCATCTCGCCGGCGACCGGACAGCCCGGCGCGGTCAGTGTCATGGTGATCGTGACCGCATTCTCGTCGTCGATCTCGATTGTGTAGATCAGGCCCAGATCGTAGATGTTGACCGGGATTTCCGGATCGTAGACCGACCGGCACGCCGACACCACCTGCTCGTAAAGCGGGTGATCGGTCGAGGACGGACGGATGAGGGGGGCACCCTCGAGTTTTTCCTGCTGCATGGACATCGGGCTTCCTGCATATCCTACAAAAGATATAAGGAAAGGTCGGAGCGCCGTCCAGATCCAGTTTTGCCTTCCCGCGGCCCGGGCTTGCCGGGCGCGGCGGAGCGCGGTAGCAGGGAGGGCAACGCAAGGGTGCCAGGGGGCGGGGATGCGCAAGGAACTGTCGGACGATGAGGCGCGGGCGCTTCTGGCCCGGGACGAACGCGAGATGAGCGTGGTGATCTCGGACCCGACCCTGCCTGACAACCCGATGATCTATGTCAGCGAGGAATTCGAGCGCCAGACCGGCTATTCCGCGGCCGAGGCGATCGGGCGGAACTGCCGGTTCCTGCAGGGGCCGGGCACCGATCCCCATGCGGTCGAGGCGATCCGCCACGCGCTGCGCGCCCAGACGCCCTTCAGCATCGACCTGCTGAACTATCGCAAGGATGGAACGGCCTTCATCAACCGGCTGCGGATCCGGCCGATCTTCGATGACGAGGGGCGGTTGATGTATTACGCGGGCGCCCAGAACCCGCTCTAGACAGCCCGGACCGGCGTTGTGGGGATGATGCGCGGTCGGTTTCGCGGCCGCGACAGGAAGCCCCACGGGTAACCTGCCGGATGCGGCATTTGGGGCACTATCTGGGGTTGTCAAGCAGACCGAAAAACAACTATCACTATCGCCGACTAGGCGTTTCGCCCGCGACAGTCCAGGCTCGAGAGGGGCGCGACGGCCCCTTGGGCCCGGGCGGTT
>NZ_DSDD01000430.1:0-2547 GCF_011048875.1 Rhodovulum sp. | reverse complement strand
TCCGATCGAAATGGTATTTGCCAGGCTCAAGGCCCTCGTCAGAAGCGCCGCCCCGAGATGCGCTGACAGCCTCTGCAGCGCCATCGCATCCGCACTGACTGCCTTCAACCCGAAGGAATGTGCCCGCTATCTCCGGCACGCAGGATATGCTTCAACTTGATCGAAAACAACTCTAAGTGGAGCGAACGCACTGGCCATCGAGAGCATGCCTGGCGTCTGGGAGATTGTTCAGGCCGGGGCGGCCGAACTGATCGCACCGGGGCGCTATCGCCTCACACGGCTCCTGCGCGGCCAGCGCGGGACGGAAGGCGCCATGGGCAATCCAACCGCGGCAGGAGCGCGCGTCGTGGTCCTCGACCCCAGCCTCGCGTCGCTTCCCGTCAGTGAGGCCGATCTAGGCATCCCCTGGAACTGGCGCATCGGCCCGGCGAGCCGCCCCGTCAGCGACGAGACCCATGTTGCCCGCACCTTCACGCCGGAAGGTATCGGGTTGCGGCCTTTCTCCGTGGCCCATGTCGAACAGCCATGGCGTCGCCCCCGCACGCCCGGCGATCTGACCATCCGCTGGGTGCGCCGGTCCCGCGCGCTGGCAGCCGACGGTTGGGGCGGGCTGGACGTGCCGCTTGCCGAAGAGCTTGAGGCTTATGAGGTCGAAATCCTCGACGGCTCGGCGGTCAAACGGGTGCTCACCACGGGCACCACCAGCGCCCTCTACAGCGAGGCCGACCAGATCGCGGATTGGGGCACGCCGCTCGGCCCCGGCGACACGCTCGACGTCCGCATCTTCCAGCTCTCCGCCCTCGTCGGGCGGGGCGCGCCGAAAACCGTCACGCTGAGTTTCTGAGGATCCGATGTCTGATACGACCACCAACCTGCTGCTGCCCTACATCCTGGCGGCGCAGGCGCAGAAACACGTCACCCATAACGAGACGCTGCGGATCCTCGACGGGCTTGTTCATCTCTCGGTTCTCGACCGCGACCTGACGGCCCCGCCCGGCAGCCCTGCGGATGGCGACCGCTGCATCGTCGGCTCCGGCGCGACGGGCGACTGGGCGGGCTGGGACCTGAACGTCGCGCTCTGGACCGACGGCGTGTGGCTCCGGCTGCCGCCGCGCACCGGCTGGCGGGCTTGGGTCGAGGGCGAGGGCGTATTGCTGGTCTTTGATGGCTCCGGTTGGGTCGGCACCACGCCCGAAGAGTTGCAGAACATGGCGCTGCTTGGGCTCGGCACCACGGCGGACGCCTCGAACCCGTTCTCGGCCAAGCTCAACGCAGCACTCTGGACCGCGAAGACCGTTGCCGAGGGCGGGACCGGCGATCTGTTCTACACCATGAACAAGGAGGCAGCAGGCGACGATCTCGGGCTGACCCTGCAGACCGGCTTCGTGACCAAGGCGCTGGTCGGGCTCTTCGGCTCGGACCGCTTCCGCCTCGCGGTCTCCGCCGGCGGCAGCACCTTCTTCGACGGGCTGAGCGTCGACAACGCCACCGGCATCATCGACCAGCCCCACCTGCCGCGCTTCAAGGGCTACACCAACTATGACAACTATGTCAGCGTCGATACCTGGACGAAAATCGGCATCAACAACACCGAGTATAATGATCAGGGCGCGTTTGACGCCGCGAGCAATCGCTTCACGGCCCCGGTGGATGGCGCCTATCTTTTTGGCGCGACGCTGCTCTTCAAGGTCAATTCCAGCACTGCGGCCCGGATGCGCGGACGGCTGGTCCTGAACGGCAGCGATGAAATCCGTGGCAGCTACGGCGAGATCAGCGGCGCGCATGTCTCCGAGGCCACCGCGCTCTGGCTGCAGAGCATGGCGGTGCTGCAGGAAGGCGATACCGTCGAACTGCAGGGGTATTTCCGCGCGCAGGACGGCTTCTTCGCGGCCGATCACACCAGCTTCTGGGGGGCGAAGATCGGATGACCAACCGGCACACACTCACCGAGCAGATCCTGCAGATCTTCCGTGATCATGGTCTGACGGCGGCTATCGGCGTCTGGTTCACCTTCATTGCCGGGCTGGCGACAGCCGTGACGAGAAAGGCATTCACGAATGAGGCGCTGCTCAACCGTCTGGAAAAAAAGCTCGCCGAGGAACGCGCCCGCATCGAGAAGCGCCGTGACGAGGACCGCAAGGTCGATCATGACCGGCTCGAGCGTATCGAGCGCGACATCCACGACATGCGCAACCTGATCTTCGCGGCCTTCCAGCGCAGGAACGGCGGCTGACCGCAGCGTTAGCGCGCGCAGGCCGCACCGGACGACAACCCGTCGCTGGCACCCTGAACACAACCCCAACCGCTACGCCCCCCGGCCGCCGCCTTCTGCGGCGGGCCGACGTCTGTCATTCCCATCCCAAGGAGGCTTCCATGTCCGACCCCATCCGCACCTTCCGCCATTTCCGCGACGTGCCTGAGCGCGATTGGCGCTGGCCCAACTTCTCGCCCGCCGAGATCGCCTGCCGTGGCACGGGTCAGCTGAAGCTGCACCCGGAAGCGCTCGACAAACTCCAGGCCCTGCGCGACCGGCTGGGCAAGCCGCTG
>NZ_DSDD01000442.1:0-2549 GCF_011048875.1 Rhodovulum sp. | reverse complement strand
TTCGACATGGCCTTCTACACGGTCGGGCTGTCGCTGTCGCCCGGCAACGAACAGCGGCTTTACTGGGGAGCAGAGGGGGTCACGCGGCCCGGCACGCGCAACTGGATGGGGCTGGCCAGCCCCGCCGCCGAGGCCATGATCGAAGCGCTGCTGACCTCGGAAACGCATGAGGATTTCGTCGCGGCCACCCGCGCGCTGGACCGGGTGCTGACGACCGGGCGGCATGTGATCCCGGTCTGGTATGCGCCCAGTTCGCTGATTGCCCACCGCGCCACGCTGCGCTATCCGGAAACGATACCGATATACGGGGATTGGATCGGTTTTCTCCCCGATATCTGGTGGTCCGAGAGGGAGTGATCCATGACCCGAACGCTTCTGATGCTGGGCCTGCTGGCCCTTGCGGGCTGCGGAACCGTCGAAGGGATCGGCGAGGACATCTCGGCCGGGGCCCGCGCGGTGCGCAACGCGTTCTGATCCCGCCCGCCGTCGCGTTCCCCACCCTTGCAACCGCAAGGCGGCGGGGCTAGCACGCAGCCCATGCGAGCGATCTATGACGAGGGCGCCCCGCCGCCCTGTCCCACCCCGTTCAACCTGGCCGCCCATGTGCTGGCCCCGGCCGCCTGCACGCCCGATAAGGTCGCGCTGGCCGTGATCGGCCCCCATGGCGCCGAACGCTGGAGCTATGCCCGGCTCGAAGCCGCCGTGCGCGGGCTGGCGGCGGGGCTTGCCGGGATGGGGCTTGAGCCCGGCGCGCGGGTGCTTTTGCGGCTGGGCAACGGGGTCGAGTTTCCCATCGGTTTCCTGGGCGCAATCGCCGCGGGGCTGGTGCCGGTGCCGACCTCGGCGCTGCTGACCGTGCCCGAGATCACGAAACTCGCCGCCGAGGTCGAGCCCGCCGCGATCCTGGCCGGTCCGGGCGTTGCCCTGCCCGAGGACTGCGCCGCCCCCGTCCTCGACCTCGACGCGCAGCGCGCGCTCTATGAGGGCGCGGCCTCGGCCCATGTCCTCGGCGACCCGGACCGGCCGGCCTATATCGTCTATACCTCGGGCACCTCGGGCAATCCGCGCGGCGTGATCCATGCCCACCGCGCGGTCTGGGCGCGGCGGATGATGTGGGAAGGCTGGTATGGCCTGACGCCCGAGGACCGACTGCTGCATGCGGGCGCCTTCAACTGGACCTACACGCTGGGCACGGGCCTGCTGGACCCCTGGTCCATCGGCGCGACCGCGCTGATCCCCGCGCCCGGTGTGCGGCCCGCGCAATTGCCGCTGCTTCTGAAACGCTTCGACGCGACGATCTTTGCCGCCGCGCCCGGGGTCTATCGTCCGATGCTGCGCGAGCATCCCCACCTCGTGCTGCCCCGGCTGCGCCACGGCCTGTCCGCGGGCGAGAAGATGCCCGAGGCCACCCGCGCCGCCTGGACCGAGGCCACCGGCACCATGGTCTACGAGGCGCTGGGCATGTCGGAATGTTCCACCTTCGTCTCGGGCAGCCCCGCCCGCCCCGCGCCGCTGCCCTCCTCGGGCTATCCGCAGCCGGGCCGAAGGGTCGCGGTGCTGGGGCCGGACCTGGAACCCGTGCAGCGCGGCGAGCCCGGGCAACTGGCCGTTTCGCGCCGCGATCCGGGGCTGATGCTGGGCTATCTCAAGGCCGAGGCCGAAACCGCGGCGCGGTTCCATGGCGAATGGTTCCTGACCGGCGACATGGTCGAGATGGCCGCGGACGGTGCGATCACCTATCTGGGCCGCGCCGACGACATGCTGAACGCGGGCGGTGTGCGGGTCTCGCCGCTGGAGGTGGAACGCGTGCTGATGGCGCATCCCGGGGTCCACGAGGTCGCCGCGACCGAGATCGCGATCCGGGCCGATACGACCGTGATCGCGGCCTTCTACACCGGCGAGGCCCTGCCCGAGGACCAGCTTGCCGCCTTTGCCGCCGAACGGCTGGCCCGCTACAAGCAGCCGCGCCTTTACGTCCATGTGGACGAGTTGCCGAAGAACCCGAACGGCAAGCTGAACCGCCGCCAGATCCGCGCATCCTACGAGGCTGGCCATTGTCCGGCCTGACATCTTCGCCGATCCGATATGCCCCTGGTGCCTGATCGGCAAGCGGCTGCTGGATGCCGCGACGGACGCCCGGCCCGACCACCCGTTCGAGATCGTCTGGCAGCCCTTCCAGCTGAACCCCGGCATGCCGCGCGCGGGCATGGACCGGCGCGCCTATCTCGAAGCCAAGTTCGGCGGCCAGATCGAGACCGCCCGCGCTTGTGTCGAGATCGACGACAAGGCCCGCGCGGCGGGGATCGAACCGAACCTCGCGGCGATCACCCGCACACCCAACACGCTGGACGCGGCGTGAGCGGCGTGCCGACCTTCATCGTGGCAGACCGCCACGTTCTGGTGGGTTTGCAGCCCACAGCGCTGTGGGAACAGGTCATCGCGGAACTGGCGGGCGATCCGGCAAAAGCGCGGCTTCAGTAATCCTCGGCCTTCAGGATCGCCCTGCCCTCGTCAAGCGACACATGTTTCACCGCAAGCAGCGGCATCTC
>NZ_DSDD01000369.1:0-2557 GCF_011048875.1 Rhodovulum sp. | reverse complement strand
TCGACCTCGCGCAGCAACGGGCTGGTGCGCGGACGAACCACGGTGGACAGGTCGTCTTCGGGATCGGCTTCGAAGAAGAAGCGGTCGTAAGGCGGATGGCCCTGACGATAGGCATTGAACCATGTCGACTGGCTGGAGACATGGTTCAGCACCAGATCCGACATCACCCGGAAATCCCGCGCGATGCGTCTGATATCGGACCAGTCCCCCAGGCTGGAATTGACCGAGCGGTAATCGGTCACCGCAAAGCCGTCATCCGAGGTGAAGGGGAAGAAGGGCAGGATATGCACCGAACTTACCGTGTCCGCGAGAAAGCGGTGCAGGAAGTCGTTCAGCAGGTCCAGCGGCTTGTGCTGGCCGTCCACGATGCTGTTGCCATAGGTGATGACCATGCTGTCGGCCGCCGACCACAGCCGGTTCGAGGGCATGCGCGCGCGCCTGCGCGGACGGCTGCCCTCGGGCCAGAACGCCTCGACGATGCGGGCGACCAGATGCGCGCAGTCGTGGTCGGGATAGATCCTGCCGACAAGATCGGCCAGCTTCATGCGCAGGGTCTGCGGCGGTGTGGTCATGGCGGTCCGGCTGTTGCAATTCCGGCCAGAGTTGCGCGGAGCGTGCGCCTGTTCAAGGCGGAGCCGACGCATTCGCCTGTTGGCGCGGCGGGATGCACAGGTTTTGGGCACCCTGCCGAAGGTTCAGGCCGGTGGCAGGATCAGGATCGCCCGGAAATCGTTGACATTGGTCAGGGTTGGCCCGGAGATCACCTGATCGCCCAGCGCGGCAAAGAACCCGTGGCTGTCATTGTCGGCCAGCGCCTCGGCCATGTCGCGCCCCGCCGCGCGGGCCTTGGCGGGGGTGTCGGGGCCGATCACCGCGCCCGCGACCTCGGCCGCGCCATCCACCCCGTCGGTGTCGCAGGCAATGGCATGGATGCCGGTCGCGCCGTCCAGCGCCGCGGCCATGGCCAGCGCATATTCCGCGTTCGGCCCGCCAATCCCATCGCCTCGCCGCGTGACCGTGCATTCGCCGCCCGACAGCAGCACCAGGGGCGCCGCGTCGGGCGCCATCGCAACTTGCCGGGCCAGCGCCAGCGCGGCATGGTCGGCGGCCAGCGTGCGCGCCTCGCCCTCCAGCGCATCGCCCAGGATCTCGACCCGACAGCCCGACGCGCGGGCGATCCCGGCCGCCGCCGCCAGCGATTGTGACGGTGCCGCGATCACCCGGTTCTCGATGCGTGCGAGGCGGGGATCGTCGGGGCGCAGAACGCCGGTTTCGTCCGCCAGCACCGTGGCGACCGAGGCGGGCGGGGTGATCGCCCAGCGGTCGAGAATGGCGCGGGCGTCTGCTGGCGTGGTGACATCGCCCACCGTCGGTCCCGAGGCGATGGAGGCCGGTTCGTCGCCCGGCACGTCCGAGATCATCAGGGCCAGCATCCGTGCGGGATGCGCCGCGGCGGCAAGCTGGCCACCCTTGACCCGGCTGAGATGCTTGCGCAGCGTGTTCATCTGCCCGATCGGGGCCCCCGAGGCCAGGAGGTCGGCATTGACCTTCTGCTTCTCGGCCAGCGTGATGGCGCCTGCGGGCCGGATCAGCAGGGCCGATCCGCCGCCCGAGATCAGCGCCAGGACGAAATCGTCCTCGCCGACCCCGTCCAGCAGAGCCAGCATCCGGTCGGTCGCCGCCACGCCTGCCGCGTCAGGCACCGGATGCGCCGCCTCGACGATCTCGATGCCCTGCGTCGGACGGGCATGGCCGTAGCGGGTGATGACCAGCCCCTCGCAGGGGCCCCAGACCGATTCCACCGCTTCGGCCATCCGCGCCGACGCCTTGCCGGCGCCGATCACCAGAACCCGTCCCGGCGGTTTCGGCGGCAGCGCCGCGGGCACCGTGCGCATCGGGTCGGCGGCGGCGACGGCGGCATCGAACAGGCCGCGCAGAAAGGTGGCCGGGGAGGAGGCAAGGGGGGCGGTCACGGTCGGGGCGCTCCGGTTGCGGGATCTGGAGCGGTTCTAGCCGCCCGATACGGCGCTGGCCAGGCCCGGACCACGCGCATCGGTCCGATCCGGGGGGCCTCGCCCTCCGCGTGTCAGGCGCTGGCGACGCGAGTATCTTCCGGCTCGATCAGCATCAGCGCCCGTGCCAGGCCATGGTTGTCCGTCACCAGATCGGCCAGCGTCACCTCGTCCAGCGTGCGGTAGAAGGCGTCGATCGCCTTGTGCAGCGTGCCTTGCAGCTTGCAGCAGCACGAGATCGGGCAGGTGTTGGTGGCCGGGTCGAAGCACTCGGCAAAGGGCACGCCCGATTCCAGATGACGGAATACCTCGCCCACGGTGATGTCCTCGGGCGGTCGCTGCAGCGTCAGCCCGCCATTGCGGCCGCGCGTGGTCTTGACCAGGCCGTGATGGGCCAGCGTGTTGATCACCTGCGCCATATGGTTTTCCGAGGTGTTGCAGGACGAGGCAATGTCGGACTTGCGCACCGTGCGCCCGCTGTTCACGGCGCAATACATCAGTGCGCGCATCGCGATATTGGTCCGTATCGTCAACCTCATTAGCGG
>NZ_DSDD01000468.1:0-2574 GCF_011048875.1 Rhodovulum sp. | reverse complement strand
TGCGAACCCGCACCCTCCGGGTGATCCGTCAAATACGCCCCTCACAGCCTGCAACACCATGATTTATGTCGAAAATAACACGTTCACGACAACAAAATCAGCGAGCCACTTGGGGAATGTGGGTTCAAGCTGATGATGTCAGCGCAGAAGAAATGGCGAAAGCTCGACGGTCAAAACCGCCTGCCCGAGATCATCCAGGGGATTGGTTTCCGCGACGGGATCCGCCAATTTCAAGCCGCCGCCCGATCAAGCGTCACCAACTTCTGCGCATATCTCTCCAATTCGACCTGTCGCCCCCTACCTGGACGGCAAGCGCAACCTCGCCCGGCGCATCTGCGCGATGATCGACGCCGACGGCCATACCGCCTATGCCGAGCCCTTCGTGGGCATGGGCGGCATCTTCCTGCGGCGGACCCGACGTCCGCGCGCCGAGTTCATCAACGACCGCGGCCGCGACGTGTACAACCTGTTCCGCGTGCTTCAGGAGCATTACGTCGCCTTCCTCGACCTGATGCGGCTCCAGATCACCACCCAGGCCGGTTTCGAGCGCCTGGTGCAGACCGATCCTGACACCCTGACCGACCTCCAGCGCGCGGCGCGGTTCCTCTATCTCCAGCGCCGCGCCTTCGGCGGCAAGCCGTCGGGCCGCAACTTCGGGATCTCGACCGACCGGCGGGGCCGCTTCAACCTGACGACGCTTGAGCCCGACCTCGAGGCGCTGCACGAGCGATTGGCGGGCGTGACGGTGACCTGCATGGACTGGGCCGCCTTCATCACCCGCGTCGACCGGCCCGGAACGCTGTTCTACCTCGACCCGCCCTACTGGGGCTGCGAGGGCGACTATGGCAAGGGGCTGTTCGAGCGGACCGAGTTCGAGCGGATGGCGGACATCCTGAGAGGCATCAAAGGCCGTTTCATCCTCTCTTTGAACGACCTTCGAGAGGTGCGCCAAACCTTCGCCTGGTTCCGGATGGAAGCGGTTGATGTCAGCTACACCATCGCCGCCAAGGCCTCAGCGAGGGGCGCGAGAGGCGAGCTGCTGGTCCAAGGGCCGGGCTGTTGCCACAAAACCTCTCTGCTGCAACTTTGACTGTCGCGCTACAGCGGGGGAGGCAGACCATCCGGCCAGCCCTCGGCACCCTCTTGCGCCAGATCGGCAGACGCTGGCGCGACCCCATATCTAGCTGGCGAAAAGTCCACTACCCAAATCCTTGAGGCTCACCTATAGTCGCTGTGGATAACATTTCAGCACCACCGAGGGAGAGGCCATGCGCTGCCCGTTCTGCGGAAATATCGACACCCAGGTGAAGGATTCGCGCCCCGCCGAAGACCATGTGGCGATCCGGCGGCGGCGCTTCTGCCCGGCCTGCGGCGGGCGCTTCACCACCTATGAGCGGGTGCAACTGCGCGACCTGGTGGTCATCAAGTGCAACGGGCGGCGCGAGGATTTCGACCGCGACAAGCTGGAACGCTCGGTCCGGATCGCATTGCAGAAACGCCCCGTCGATCCCGAGCGGATCGACCAGATGGTGTCGGGCATCGTGCGGCGGCTGGAAAGCATGGGCGAGACCGACATCCCCTCGAAAACCATCGGCGAGATCGTGATGGAAGCGCTGGCCCGGATCGACACCGTGGCCTATGTACGCTTTGCCAGCGTCTACAAGAATTTCCAGGCGGCGGACGATTTCGACAAGTTCGTAAGCGAGCTTCGCCCCGGCGCCGCGGTCGAGGAGTGAGCGCAGGGGACGACGCGCGGTTCGTGGCGCTTGCGCTGGCGCTGGGCGCGCGCGGGCAGGGGCGGGTCTGGCCGAACCCCGCCGTGGGATGCGTGATCGTCAATCGCGGACGGATCGTCGGGCGCGGCTGGACCGCGCCGGGCGGGCGGCCGCATGCGGAACCTCTCGCCCTGGCTCAGGCGGGTGCGGCGGCGCGCGGGGCCACGGCCTATGTCAGCCTTGAGCCTTGCGCCCATCACGGGCAGACCCCGCCCTGTGCCGAGGCGCTGGTTGCGGCGGGCGTGGTGCGGGTGGTCACCGCGCTGGAAGACCCCGACCCCAGGGTGGCCGGGCGCGGCCATGCGATCCTGCGTGCGGCCGGCATCGCGGTCGAGACCGGCGTATTGGCCGAAGCCGCGCGGCGGGCGCATCGCGGGTTCCTGCTGAACCGGATCGAGGGGCGGCCCGCGGTCACGCTGAAACTGGCCACGTCCTTCGACGGGCGGATCGCCACCGCGACGGGCGAAAGCCGCTGGATCACCGGCGAGGGCGCCCGGCGGCTGGTCCATGCCCAGCGCGCCCGCCATGACGCGGTGATGGTGGGGGGCGGCACTGCGCGGGCCGACGATCCGGAATTGACCGTGCGGGGGCTGGGCGCGGTGCAGCAGCCTGTGCGCGTGGTGCTGTCGCGGCGGCTCGACTTGCCGCCGGAAGGGCGGCTTGCCGCGACGGCTGCCGCAGTGCCCCTGTGGCTGTGCCATGGCCCCGATCCCGCGCCGGACCGCCGCAGCTACTGGCAAGGGCTGGGCGCGCGGCTGATCGAGGGGACCATCGGCCCGGGCGGCCAGCTCGACCCGGT
>NZ_DSDD01000001.1:0-2575 GCF_011048875.1 Rhodovulum sp. | reverse complement strand
GCTTGCAAGCGGGGCGGGTGGACTCGACTCCGGGCCGGGGGCGGCCTAATATGGAACATATAGCGAACACTTGCCGCCGCCATGCCCGCCCGCCGTATCCTGTCGCTCTGGTTTCCGCGGCTTGCCGCCGAACGCGCGCTGCGCCGCTGGCACGGGCTGCCGCCCGGGCCGCTGGCGGTGGTCGCCGAAACCGGGGGGGCACAGATCCTCGCCTCGCTGAATGCCGAGGCCGAAGCCGCGGGGCTGCGGCGCGGCCAGCCGCTGCGAGACGCGCTGGCGATCTGTTCGGGGCTGATCACCCGGCCCGCCGACCCGCCGGGCGAGGCGGCCTTTCTGGACGGGCTGGCACGCTGGGCCGGGCGGTTCTCGCCCTGGGTCGCGGCCGAGCCGCCCGAGGGGCTGGTCCTCGACATCACCGGCTGCGCCCATCTGTTCGGCGGCGAGGAGGGGATGATCGACGCGCTGCGCACCGACTGCGGGGATCTGGGGCTGAGCCTGCGCGCCGGGCTGGCCGATACCCGCGGCGCGGCCTGGGCGCTCGCGCGCTTTGCCGGCGTGCAGGCCGCGCCGCACCGCTCGGGCGACGCCATCGCGCAGGAAGCCCGCGCCACCCGCGCGCGCGCCGCAAAACGCGCCGTCTGGCAGCGCCGCCCCGACCTGCCGCAAGGCGCCCCGCCGCCGCAAATCGCGCCGCCCGGCCAGACCCGCGCCGCGCTCGCGCCGCTCCCCCTGGCCGCGCTGCGCCTGCCCCCCGACATGGTCGAGGGACTGGCCCGGCTGGGTCTGCGCCAGATCGGCGACGTGCTGGGCCTGCCGCGCGCGCCGCTGGTCCGCCGGTTCGGCCGCGACCTGCCGCGCCGGATCGACCAGGCGCTGGGGATCGAGGCCGAACCCGTCTCGCCGCTGCGCCCCGCCCCCCGTTTCGCGGTGCGCCTGACCCTGCCCGACCCGATCGGGCTGGAGGCCGACATCCTGGCCGGGATCGACCGGCTGCTGCCCGCGCTCTGCGCCCGGCTGGCCAAGGCAGGCCGCGGCGCGCGGCGGGTGCGGCTCCAGGCCTTGCGCTGCGATCACGGGGTCGAGACGGTGGAGCTGGGCCTTGCCCAGGCCGTTGCCCGACCCGAGCGGATCCGGCCGTTGCTGGCGCTGAAACTGGGGGCGCTGGAGGCCGGGCCGGGCATCGACCGGCTGCGGCTCGAAGCCCCCGTGACCGAGCCCGTCCATGCCCGCCAGCATGCCGGCCATGCCGAGGCCGCCCGCGACGCGCTGGCCCGCGGCGGCGCCGGGACGGCGCTGGCGGACCTGATCGGGCGGATCGGGGCGCGGGTGGGGCTGGACGCGCTGACCCGGGTCGCCCCGGCCGAAAGCCATATCCCCGAAAAGGGCTGGCAGGTGCTGGCCGCCGCCTGGTCCGAACCGGTCGCCGACTGGCCCGCCCGCACCCGGCCCCGGCCGCTGCTGCTGTTCCCGCCCGAGCCGGTCACCGCCCCCGACCGGCCCGCGCCCCCGGACCGGTTCCGCTGGCGGCGGCGCGATTTCGCGAGTCTGGGGGCCACCGGCCCCGAGCGGATCGCGCCGGAATGGTGGCTGGACGATCCCGCCTGGCGGTCCGGGCCGCGGGATTACTGGCGGGTCGATACCGCCGAGGGGCTGCGGCTGTGGCTTTACTACGCCCATGGCGGCGAGATGTCGTCGGGCTGGTTCTGCCAGGGCCAGTTCGCCTGAGCGCGCGGGGCAAGGGGGCGCTGCCCCCGCCGCCGCTGCCGCAAGCGGCACCGGCGACTCCCCCGGGATATTTCCGGCCAGAAGAAGCAGCGCGGCCGGGGCCGGGCCCTGCGCCGGTTGCACCATGGATCCCGCAGATGCGCGAAAACGCGCGGGGTCATTGCCGTCGGGGGGGGAGAGCGAAAGTCCCCGGTGCCACAGGCTGGGTGGGGGCTGTTGAACCGCGGCACCGGGGTAGCGTCTTCGCTATGAAGACAATATTCCCGCAAATCCGGGCGGCATCGCGGACTGCGCGCGACCATCGCAAGGTAATTTCGGGGCGCGATCCGGGCGGGACTTGATTTGACGACGCGGCGGCGGCACGCTGGGCGGATGAACGTCGTGACACCGCCCCCGTTCGTCCACGTCGGCCCGCCCGAGCAGATCAGCTTCGACCGGGCCGAGCTGGGAGTGATCCTTGCGCTTTACGGCCGGATGGTCGCCGCGGGGGAGTGGCGCGATTATGCCATCTCGTCGCTGCGCGAGGCGGCGGTCTTTTCCGTGTTTCGCCGCACCGCCGAGCACCCGCTTTACCGCATCGAGAAGCGCCCGCGCCTGCGCGCCCGCCAGGGGATCTATGCGGTGACCGGGATGGACGGGCGCATCCTGAAGCGCGGTCCTGACCTGAAACAGGTGCTGCGCGTGCTGGACAAGGCGCTGATCCGCCCGGTCGGATAGGGGCTGTCGACTAGAGCGTTTCAGGTTTACACGGAAGCATAGCCTGCGTCCTTGAGGTAGTTGGCGCACTCATCGGGGGTGAAGCGGTTGAGGATTGTTCCGACCGAGCGCCAGAGCGTGTCTCTCGACCGCG
>NZ_DSDD01000282.1:0-2580 GCF_011048875.1 Rhodovulum sp. | reverse complement strand
CGACATGCCTTCATCCAGAGCAGCCACAAACCGCTGACGCAAATCAGAAGAATACGGTTTCCCCATCCATGCCGACCTCCTTTACGGCAATCAGCATGAATCAGAAATCACCCCGGATGTGAATCCCAAGGATTCAACCTGGTCGCGGTCGACTCTAGCGCGCAACGCATCCCGGGACACCGGCGCAAACCCGGTCCCGTTACGCAAACACCCCGAAAGGGCCGCTTCGGCGGCCTTTTCCCTTTCCCGCCGGTCGCACAGGCGGGATCGGCGGGAACCCGCCCGCCCGATGCGGTCGGCCGATCTTCGGACAGGATCCACGGCCCCCGCGCCGTGACGAAAGGGAAAAGGGACAGGCGCATGATGCAGGGAAGCTCCGCAGGGCAGCAGGACCATCCGGCGGCCGGACCGGCCGCATGGCTCGCGGCGCTCGGCGCGGCGATGGCGGTTGCCATGGCGCTGCTGATGCCCGCCGCCGCCGCCGCAGAGGGGCGATTGGTCGCCCATCTCAGCAGCAAGGCCCAGGCCGACCCGCCCAAGGGGGCCGAGGGGCTTTGCCGGCGCTATGACTGGGCCTGCGCCCGGGGCAGTTCGGCCCGCCTCACGGCTGACCAGATCCGGATGGCGGACAAGCTCAACCGCCGGATCAACGCCTCTGTCCGGCCCGTCACGGACCTGGCGCAATACGGGCGCGAGGAACATTGGGCCCGGCCCACCGCGCGCGGCGGCGATTGCGAGGATATCGCGCTGCTGAAAAAGGCCGAGCTGATCCGCATGGACATCGCCCCCGACCGGCTCCTGCTGGCCGAGGTGCTGGACGGCCAGCGCAACAACCACGCCGTCCTGATCCTGCGCAAGGATGACGGCGATTATGTGCTCGACAACCTGACCAACCGGATGCTGCCCTGGTCGCAGACCCCCTACACCTTTCTCAGGATGCAGGATTCCAGCGCGCCCCATCGCTGGAAGGCCGTGTTCGCGGGGGGCATCTTCCGCGGCTGATCGCGCCCGTGCCCCCCTCCCGTCAGGACTCCGGTGCTCAGGGCCAGGTCGCCAGCGGCGGCATGGTCATCAGAACGGCCTCGGGATCGTGCCCGGTCTCCAGCCCGAATTTCGTGCCCCGGTCGTAAAGCAGGTTGTATTCGGCATAAAGCCCGCGATGGGCCAGCTGCGCCGCCCGGTCGGCTTCGGACCACGGCATGTCGCGGCGCCGTTCCACCAGCGGCAGGAAGGCCGGCAGGAAGGCGCGGCCCACCTCCTGGGTAAAGGCGAAATCCGCCGCCCAGTCGCCCGAGTTCAGATCGTCGTAGAAGATGCCGCCCGCCCCGCGCGCCCGGCCCCGATGCGGGACGAAGAAATACTCATCCGCCCAGGCCTTGAAGCGCGGGTAATAGGCCGGATCGTGACGCCCGCAGGCCGCCCGCAGCACGGCATGGAAATCGGCCGTGTCCTCGTCATTCGGCAGGCAGGGGTTCAGGTCGGTGCCGCCGGCGAACCACCAGCCATGCGGGGTCCAGAACATCCGGGTGTTCAGATGCACCGCGGGCGTGTGCGGGTTCTGCATATGCGCCACGAGGCTGACGCCGCTGGCCCAGAAGCGCGGATCGTCCGCCATCCCCGGCAGGTCCTTGCGCGCCATCATCGCCGCCTGCGCCCGCCTGTTCAGCCGGCCATGCACGGTCGAGACGGCAACGCCCACCTTCTCGAACACCCGCCCGCCGCGCATCACGCTCATCAGCCCGCCGCCCGCATCCGACCCGTCCTCGGATTGCCGCCGGGTCTCGCTCACCTCGAACCGTCCCGGGGGCGCATCGCGCAACGGCCCCGTCGCCTGGGCGTCTTCCAGCGCCTCGAACGCGGCCACGATCTCGTCGCGCAGCGCCCGGAACCAGGCCGCGGCCCGCATCTTGTGCTCGTCGAATTGTTCGCTCATCTTCCCGTCTCCCTGTTCGGCCCTGCCTAGCAGTTTTGCACCCCCCCGCGCCACCATGCCACGGCGCCGGACGGGCGGACTTGGGGCCGCGCCGGGGGCGGCGTATCATGGCCGCAGCCGAAAGGAATCGCCCGATGCGCGCGCTTGCCATGATCTGCCTCGTGACACTGACCGCCTGCACCAGCCCGCGCCAGGCCTGCGAGCGCAACGCGCTCCACGATCTCGGGATGCTCGACCTGCTGATCCGCGAGACCGAACAGACCATCGCACGCGGCTATGCGCTGGAACGCGAACCCTATCGCAGTTCCAGCCTCCAGCTCTGCTATGGCAGCCGCTTCGGCGATCGCGACCGGATCGGCATGGCCTGGTGCAGCCACCCCGAAATCGCCTTCCGCGACCGCCCCGTCGCGGTCGACCTGCGCGCCGAACGCGTGAAACTGGCCGAGCTGCGCGCGAAACGGACCGACACCGCCCGCAGCGCCGCCCGCGCGCTCGAGGATTGCCGCACCCGCTTCCCCGCCCCCTAGAGCGTTTCAGGTTTACACGGAAGCATAGCCTGCGTCCTTGAGGTAGTTGGTGCACTCATCGGGGGTGAAGCGGTTGAGGATTGTTCCGACCGAGCGCCAGGGCGTGTCTCTCGACCGCGG
>NZ_DSDD01000439.1:0-2586 GCF_011048875.1 Rhodovulum sp. | reverse complement strand
GGCCGAGGACGCGGCGCGCGAACTGGCCCGCAACACCGGCGCGGTGGTCGCCGTAACCGGTCCGGTCGATTTCGTCACCGACGGGGCGCGCGGCTGGCGTGTGGCAAATGGCCATGCGCTGATGCCGCGGGTGACGGCGCTGGGCTGTTCGCTGACCGGGCTGGTCGGTGCGCTTCTGGCCGGGGCCGAGGACCGGGCGCGGGCGACGGTGGCCGCGCTGGCCTTTTTCGGGCTTGCGGGGGAACGCGCGGGCGCCATCGCGGCAGGCCCGGGCAGTTTCCAGGTGGCGTTACTGGACGCACTGGCCGCGATCACGCCTGCCGAGTTGACCGCCGGGGCGCGGGTGTCAGAGGCATGACGTTCCGGGTCTATTTCGTGACGCCCGATGGCGCGTCCGACGATCTGGTGCTGGCGGCGGTGCAGGGCGGCGCGACGGCTGTGCAGTTGCGCGACAAGCAGGCAAGCGATGCCGCGATGATCGCACAGGCCCGCCGCCTGCGGGCGCGGCTTGCGCCGCTGGGCGTGCCGCTGATCGTCAACGACCGGCTGGCGGTGGTGCTGGCCGCGCGTGCGGACGGGCTGCATATCGGCCAATCGGATGGCGACCCGCTGCGGATGCGCGCGGCGCTGGGGCCTGCGACGATCCTTGGACTGTCGATCGAGACCGGGGCGCAACTTGCAGCCGTGCCGCCCGGCGCTGTCGATTACCTGGGCATTGGCCCGGTGCGCGCCACCGCGACCAAGCCCGACCACGCCGCGCCGCTGGGCATGGACGGTCTTGCCCGGATCGTCCGCGCGGCGCCGGTTCCTGCGGTTGCCATCGGCGGTATTGGTGCCGCGGACATTTCCGAACTCAAGCAAATGGGCTGCGCCGGTATCGCCGTCGTTTCGGCCATCGCGTCGGCCCCCGACCCGGAGGCTGCCGCCCGCGACCTTGCCCGGACATGGAGCCACGCATGATCCCCAACATCCTGTCCATTGCCGGGTCCGATCCTTCGGGCGGGGCGGGCATTCAGGCCGATCTCAAGTCGATCGGCGCCAATGGCGGCTATGGCATGGCCGCGATCACCGCGCTGACGGTGCAGAACACCCAAGGCGTGCGGGCCGCGGAACTGGTGGCGCCGGACCTTGTTGCGGCGCAGGTTCAGGCGGTATTCGACGATATCCGCGTGGATGCGGTCAAGATCGGGATGCTGGGCTCGGCCGCCATCGTGCAGGCGGTGGCAGGCGTTCTGGACGGCCGCGATGTGCCGGTGGTGCTGGATCCTGTCATGGTGGCCAAGGGCGGTGACCGGCTCTTGGCGGCGGATGCGGTTGCGGCGCTGCGCGATGTGCTGCTGCCCATGGCCACGATCATCACGCCGAACCTGCCCGAGGCGGCCGATCTGCTGGGCCGGCCCGAGGCGCGCACGCGCAAGGAGATGGAGGCGCAGGCCGAGGCGCTGCTGGCGCTTGGCTGCGGTGCGGTGTTCCTGAAAGGGGGCCATCTGGGCGAGGACGAAAGTCCCGATCTGTTCCTTTCGGCGGCCAGGCGGGTCTGGCTGATCGCGCCGCGCGTCGCGACGCCCAACACCCATGGCACGGGCTGCACCCTGTCGGCGGCGCTGGCGACCCATCTTGCGGCGCTTGCTGATCCGCTGGCGGCGGGGCAGGCGGCCAAGGACTACACGCTGGCCGCGATTCGTGCGGCGGACGGGTTGTGGGTCGGGCGCGGGGTCGGCCCGACGGATCATTTCTTCGCGCTGCGCCGATGAAGGCCCCTGCGGTCGGGGCGGTCGTCCCGGCCGCAGGGCGGATCGCGGGGCCGTCATGCGGCGCGGGATATGCGGCGGGGACGAATTTCCCGCTGAGGGCGTGAATGGCTTATATCGCGTCCCTTTCCGCGGGGAAGTATGGCTTTCTAAAGGAAAATTGTTCTATGGCGGGCCTGTGTCCAGAGGCACCCCATGAACCATTTTCCGATTTTCCTGCGCGTCGCCGGTCTGCGTGTTGCCGTTTCGGGTGGGGGCGGCCGCGGTGGCGAAACTGCGGCTGCTGCTCAAGACCGAGGCGCGGATCGAGGTCTATGCCGAAACCGCCGATCCGCTGATCGCCGCATGGGATGCCGAGGGGCGCATCGTGCTGTTTCCCCGGCCGCTGGCACAGGACGACCTTGCCGGGCTGCGGCTGGTCTATGCCGCGGCGGAGGACGAGGCCGCGGATGCCCGCGTTGCTGCTATGGCCGAAGCGGCCGGGGTGCCGTTCAACATCGTCGATAACCTTGAGGCCAGCGGCTTCCTGACGCCCGCGCTGGTCGACCGCGATCCGCTGGTGATCGCCATCGGAACCGAGGGCACGGGGCCGGTTCTGGCGCGCAAGGTAAAGGCGCTCTTGGAGGAGCGGCTGCTCGCCGGACTGGGCGCCGTGCTGCGCGGCGCAAAGGCGCTGCGGGCCGAGGCCGAGACGCTGCCGCCGGACCGGGCACGGCGCCAGTTCTGGAGCGTGCTGTTCGACCGCGCGCTGGCGGGCGAAGCCGTGCCCGAGGCCGCGCCACTTCTGTCCGAGCATCTGGACCGCGCGCCCGCGCCGGGCCGGGTGCTGTTCGTG
>NZ_DSDD01000353.1:0-2593 GCF_011048875.1 Rhodovulum sp. | reverse complement strand
GCTTGCAAGCCCGCGCCCTTTGCCCCAGCTTGCCCCGAACCCGTCCGATCCGGTGCGACTCGGACATCGCCGACAGGAGAGACCTTTCTTGCCCGACCCCAAGCCCCCGCTTCTGGCCGTTCTGATCGACGCCGACAACATTCCCGCCCGCTATGCCGAGGCGATCCTGAAGGAGATCACCTCCTTCGGGGAACCCGCGCTGAGGCGGGTCTATGGCGACTGGTCGTCGGACCGGCTGAAGCCCTGGTCCGAGAAGGTGCTGGGGCTGGGCCTGGTGGCGCATCAGGAAACCGCGAATACCAAGGGCAAGAATGCCAGCGATATCGGGCTGGTGATCGACGCGATGGACATCCTGCATTCGGGTCGGTTCGACGGGTTCGTGCTGGTCTCGTCGGACAGCGATTTCACCCGGCTGGCCAGCCGCATCCGCGAACACGGGCTGGACGTGATCGGCATCGGCGAGGCCAAGGCGCCGGTCAGCTTGCGCAATGTCTGCAACCGCTTCGTGCTGATCGAGAACATCGTCGAAGAGACGGTGCCGGTGCGGAAGGGCAAGGCGCCGGAGGCGCCGTCGGGCAAGCGGCCGCCGAAGGAGGCGATCGACCTCATCATCCGGGCGATGGACAAGATCGAGCAGGAGGACGAGTGGTACACGCTGGGCCAGCTGGGCCAGTACATCACCGCCGACAATCCCGATTTCGACACCCGCACCTATGGCAAGCGCAAGCTGTCGGACCTGGTGCATGAACTCAAGCGGTTCGAGACGCGCAAGATCGGCAACCAGATGCAGGTGCGGCGGGTGGACTAGGTCCGGACCCCGTAGCGGGCCATGAAGGTCGCGACCGCGCCGTCGATCACCCGGGCGATTTCCTCGGGGGCGAAGCTGTCGTCGATCCGCAGCAGGTGGCGCAGGTAGAGATCGGCCTTGCACAGCTCGATGAACTGGTCGGCGGCAAGGGCGGCGTCGGGGATCGCCACCTCGCCCTGTCCGTCCACGCCCGCCAGAAAACCGGCCAGTTCGTCATGCAGCCGCCGCGGACCCGAGCGGTAGAAGGTCGCGCCCAGTTCCGGAAAGCGGTCGGTTTCGGCCACGCAGATCCGGAACACCGCCTGGTTGAACTCGTTCACGAACGAGGCGACCATGAGTCCGGCGGCATGGTGCAGCACCTCGGCCACCGGCGCGTCGAGGTCGATCTGGTCCAGCGCGGCCAGCGTCTGGCGGTCGCATTCCTGTCGGAACACCTCGATGAACAAGAGCCGCTTGTCGGGGAAATAGCTGTAGAGCGTGGCCTTGGACACGCCGGCGGCGCGGGCGATGTCGTCCACATTCGCCCCCTCGAACCCGTCGCGCAAGAAGATGTCGCGGGCGCCTTCCAGCACCTGCTCGAACTTGCGTCCTTTGCGGATCGTCGCGGGAATGGGGTTCATCCGGCCTTCCGTTCTACCGAGGGGGTAGTCTAAACCAGACGGTTCACTTCGGGCAAGCCTTGGCGGGGCGGCAAATGGCCCTCTGTCGCGCTGCGTGGCGAATGGAAATCCTGCGCTTGAAATCCGCCTTTTACGGCATAGTTTAAAATCGTTCCAGATAATGAGGATGCCGATGATTCCCGGACTTACCCAGCGGCGCCGGTTCTCCGATCTCAGCGAGCAGGAGATCCTTGCGCTTGCGATCTCGTCCGAGGAGGACGATGCCCGCATCTATCGCAGCTACGCCGAACGGCTGCGCGCCGATTATCCCGATACGGCGCAGGTCTTCGACAGCATGGCGGGCGAAGAGGACCTGCACCGCCAGCGCCTGATCGAGAAGCACCGCGAACGGTTCGGCGAGGTGATCCCGCTGATCCGGCGCGAGCATGTCTCGGGCTATTACGCGCGCCGCCCGGTCTGGCTGATCGAGAATCTGGGGATCGAGCGGATCCGCGACGAGGCCGAGATGATGGAGCGCGATGCGCATGCCTTCTACCTGAAGGCGGCGCAGCGGACCTCGGACGCGGGCACCCGCAGGCTGCTGGGCGATCTTGCGGCCGCCGAGGCCGGGCACGAGGCGCTGGCTGACAAGCTGGTGGACGCGCATGTCGGCGAGGATGCCGGGGCGCAGGAGGCGCGCACCGCGCATCGGAAATTCGTGCTGACCTGGGTGCAGCCGGGGCTGGCCGGGCTGATGGATGGCTCGGTCTCGACGCTGGCGCCGATCTTCGCCACCGCCTTTGCCACGCAGGATCCGCGCACCACGCTGCTGGTGGGCATCGCCGCCTCGGTGGGCGCGGGGATCTCGATGGGGTTCACCGAGGCGGCCTCGGATGACGGGGTGATCTCGGGGCGCGGCTCGCCGCTCAAGCGGGGCATCGCCTCGGGGGTGATGACGGCGGTCGGCGGGCTGGGCCACGCGCTGCCCTACCTGATCCCGGATTTCTGGACCGCCACCACCATCGCGATGATCGTCGTCTTCATCGAGCTCTGGGTCATCGCCTGGATCCAGAAACGCTATATGGAGACGCCCTTCCTGCGCGCGGCCTTCCAGGTGGTGCTGGGCGGCGGGCTGGTGCTGGCGGCGGGCATCCTGATCGGGTCGGGATAGGGGCGGCGCCCGGGC
>NZ_DSDD01000083.1:0-2595 GCF_011048875.1 Rhodovulum sp. | reverse complement strand
CTGGTGTCGGCTGCTGGCGTTGATCGAGCCGCATTACCCCAAGGTCGGGCCGAAGGGTGGCCGGCCACCGATGCCGCTGGAGGTGATGCTGCGGGTCTATTTCCTGCAGAACTGGTATGCCCTTAGCGACCCGATGGCTGAGGATACCCTTTACGACAGCGAGGCGATGCGCCGCTTTGCCGGGATCGAGCCGGGCGACGACCGCATCCCCGCCATGGTGCGCGCGAAGCTCGAGCATCCCTTCCGCATCATCAAGCGTCAGTTCGGCCACGTGAAGACCCGCTATCGCGGCCTCGCCAGGAACCGCGCCCAGATCTTCACGCTGTTCGCACTCGGCAACCTGTTCCTGGTGCGACGGAGGCTGATGGCATGAGGACAAGTCTGCCCGAAATCTGCCAGACCGCCCATCTGGCGGGCCTGACAGGGCGAAATCCCCCCCGAAACCCGGTCTCGCGTCTGCCGAAGCGCTCAGGCAGCCATCTCGGCGCTGCCGAAGCCGTTTATCAGACGTTCCTTATCTACACACTGATCCTGATTTTGATCGTCGTCGTGCTTAAGACCACTGGCGTGGGCGTTCCAGACTTCGAACTTCCAACCGGCAGCGTGAAAGAGGCGACAACTCCCGAATAGTCACCCATCCATCTTCAACGCATTGATGAACGCCTGCTGCGGGATCTCGACCTTGCCGAACTGGCGCATCTTCTTCTTGCCCGCCTTCTGTTTGTCCAGCAGCTTGCGTTTGCGTGTCGCGTCGCCGCCATAGCATTTCGCGGTCACGTCCTTGCGCAGCGCCGCGATGGTCTCGCGCGCGATGACGCGGCCGCCGATGGCGGCCTGGACGGGGATCTTGAACATGTGGCGCGGGATCAGTTCCTTGAGCTTTTCGCACATCACGCGGCCGCGGCTTTCGGCGCGGTCGCGATGGACCATGACCGACAACGCGTCGACGGGTTCGTCATTGACCAGGATCTGCATCTTGACCAGGTAATCCTGGCGATAACCCGCCATCTGGTAATCGAAGCTGGCATAGCCCTTGGTCACCGATTTCAGGCGGTCGTAGAAATCGAACACCACCTCGTTCAGCGGCAGGTCATAGATCACCATGGCGCGCTGGCCGGCATAGGTCAGGTCGAGCTGTTCGCCGCGCCGGTCCTGGCAGAGTTTCAGCACGTCGCCCAGATATTCGTCGGGCACCATGATCGTGGCTTTGATGCGCGGCTCCTCGATATGGTCGATCAGGGTCAGGTCGGGCATGTCGGCGGGGTTGTGCAATTCCCGCATCGTGCCGTCGCGCATGTAGATGTGGTAGATCACGCTGGGCGCGGTGGTGATCAGGTCGATGCCGTATTCGCGTTCCAGCCGGTCGCGCACCACTTCGAGATGCAGCAGCCCCAGGAACCCGCAGCGGAAGCCGAAGCCCAGCGCGGCCGAGGTTTCCATCTCGTAGGTGAAACTGGCGTCGTTGAGCGCGAGTTTCTCGATCGCGTCGCGCAGATCCTCGAACTCGTTCGCATCGACCGGGAAGAGGCCGCAGAACACCACCGGGATCGAGGGCTTGAAGCCCGGCAGCGGCGTCTCGATGCCCTTCTTCTCGGTGGTGATGGTGTCGCCGACGCGGGTGTCGCGGACCTGCTTGATCGAGGCGGTCAGAAAGCCGATCTCGCCCGGGCCGAGTTCCGCGATGTCCTGCATGGCGGGGCGGAAGACGCCGATGCGATCGACCTGATAGGTGCCGCCGGTCTTCATCATCCTGATGCGGTCGCCCTTGCGCAACACGCCGTCGATGATGCGCACCAGCACGACGACGCCGAGATAGGCGTCGTAATAGCTGTCCACCAGCAGGGCCTTGAGCGGTTTGCTCGGATCGCCCTCATGCGGGGGGGGCAGGCGGGTGACGATGGCTTCCAGCACGTCGGGGATGCCGAGGCCGGTCTTGGCGCTGATCTGGATCGCGTTGCTTGAGTCGATGCCGATCACGTCCTCGATCTGGGCGGCGATGCGCTCGGGCTCGGCCGCCGGCAGGTCGATCTTGTTCAGGACCGGCACGATCTCGTGATCGGCATCGAGCGCGGTATAGACATTGGCCAGCGTCTGCGCCTCGACCCCCTGGGTGGCATCGACCACCAGCAGCGAACCCTCGACCGCGCGCATGGAACGCGACACCTCATAGGCGAAGTCGACATGGCCGGGCGTGTCGATCAGGTTCAGCACATAGGTCTTGCCGTCCTTCGCCGGGTATTCGATGCGGACGGTGTTGGCCTTGATCGTGATGCCGCGCTCGCGCTCGATATCCATCGAGTCGAGCAACTGCTCCTTCATGTCGCGCTCGGCGACGGTGCCGGTCAGCTGGATCAGCCGGTCGGCGAGGGTGGATTTGCCGTGGTCGATATGGGCCACGATGGAGAAGTTGCGGATTTGTGCGAGATCGGTCATGGCCGGGATATGCGGCGCTTTCGTGGGCCGGTCAAGCGGCGGCGCGTGGCGGGGGGCGGATTCCGTGGCAGGGGGCGAATCGCGGGGAACGGCCTTGTTTTTCAGGGCCACGGCGATCGGACCCGCATCGGGTTTTCATCGGACCCGGGCGCGGGGCAGGAT
>NZ_DSDD01000014.1:0-2600 GCF_011048875.1 Rhodovulum sp. | reverse complement strand
TCCAGCAGCAATTGCGCATGGCGGGCCGTGTTGCGCACCGCCCGTCCGGGCCCGGCGCTGCGCTCGACGATGGCCCGGCTTTCGCCCCCGATCCGGTCGATCAGGGTGCGGAACATCAGGTGGCGTTCCAGCCAGAACCGGGTCAGCCCGTGGAAACGGACATGGCTGTCCCACAGATCGCGCGGGGGCTCGTCCAGCAGCACGCGCAGCGCGTCGGGCAGGCCCGTGCGGATATCGAGGGTCAGTTCGTCGGCCATGCCGGGAAGCCAGGCGAAAGGCGTTGCCCGGAAAGGTGGCGTCACAGCTTGGTGGCCTCGGGCGGCGGGGTGGTGACGCGGCGTTTCAGCATCGCCAGCACCACCGCCGCCGGATCGCACTCGCTCAGCCGCTTGGCCATCAGATAGGAGGCACCGAAGAACCGCGCGGTGAAGAGCATCGTCAGATGGCCGTCCGACAATTCGCGAAACCCCGGGCGAAGGATCACCAGAACGCCCGCAAGGGCCACCGCGATGGCAAGGATCCGGCGCAGCGCCAGCCGTTCGCCGAAGACCAGCGCGGCGCCGATCGTGACATAGACCGGGTTGAGATAGTTCATCGCCGGGACCTCGGCGATCGGGATCCGGGTCATGGCGTAGAACCAGCAGATCACGCCCAGCGCGTGCGCAAGCCCCCGCACCGAATACTGCGCCAGCCCGCGCCGGTCGATCCCCGCGCGCGGCAACGGCCCCAGCATCGGCGCGAGAAAGACCAGCTCCGGCAGATAGCGCAGAAAGGCCGCCTGGGGCGCGGGCACGGCATCGCCGACATGCTTGACCGGGGCCGTGACCGCCACGAAATTCGCGCCGGTCAACAGCATCCAGAGGATCCCCGCGAGGGGCCGCTGCCCCCCGGATGCGTCCGAGCCCCGAGCCATGGCGCGACTTCACCCCAGGCAGGCGCGGGATGCGAGGCCCGGCGATCAGGCGCCGGTGCAACGCAGGCTGCGTCAACGTCCCTTTAACCTCTTGTTTGCCATGATGAGATCGACGGCCGGATGCCAAAGACGACGGAGACCATGATGAGAGAAACCTGGCATCCCTCGTCAGGACCATGGGAAGACGACGATCTGCTGCACGGCACCCCGCGTTTCGTGATGGTGCGCGCAGCCCCCGCCGTGCGGCAGGCGCTGGCGCTGTTCTCGTTCCTTCTGGCGGCCGTCCCGGCGATCGGATTTCTGGCCGACATCCCGTTGCTGCACCGGCCCATCCCGGGCGAGGCGGGCATTCTCCCGCTGACGCTGCTGGCCCTTGCCGCCCTGGCGCTGGCAATCCTGATGCAGCGGCCCTTTGCCCGCAGCGGTCCGGTCGAGCAGACGCTTCTGCTGGTGGCGGCCATGATCGGACTGGGGCAGTTGATCTGGCTGAGCCGCGGCTTGCCGCTGGATCCCGAAGTCACCGGCATCAGCGAAGCCGTGGGCATCCTGGCGCTGGCCAGCGCGCTGGCGTTGCGCCGCCGCCACCCGGCATGGCCCGCCATGGTCCTGGCAGGCGCCGCCGGGATGATCTGCCTGACGGCCTTTCTGGGCTATGCCATGGGCATCGGCCAGTTGCGCGGCGCGTTGTCGCCCTTCACCATGCTGATCCTGACGCCGCTGGTGCTGGGCGCCCAGATCGCCCAGGCCCGGCGCCCCGTCTTCCGCACGCTGTTCCGCGACGACAAGCTGGCCCGCGTGCTGCGCATGGAAATGGCGCTGGCTGCCATCGTGCCCACCGCGCTGGCCATCGTGATCTTCCGGATGGACCCGAACGGCCCCAGCGCGGCGGACGCATTCTACGCGCAGGCGATGATCCTGTTCTGCTGCACCGGCGTTCTGGTCGCGGGCCGGATGCGTGACCGTCTCGACCGCGAACGCCGGGCCCTGTCGCGCGAATTGCAGCGTGCCTCGCTGATCGACCCGCTGACGGGGCTGGCCAACCGGCGTGGAACCCTGGTGATGGCGGGCCATGCGATCCATGCCGCGCGCCGCGGCGGGCGGCCGGTGTCGATGGTGATCTGCGACCTCGACCATTTCAAGGCGGTGAACGACCGGCTGGGCCACGGGGTCGGCGACCGCGTGCTGGAAACCGCCGCGCGACTTATGTCGGCGCGGCTGCGGATGTCGGATGTCGCCGGGCGCTGGGGCGGGGAGGAGTTCCTGCTGGTGCTTCCCGACACCACGCTGGCAGGCGCCGAGGCGCTGGCCGAGATCCTGCGTCATGCCCTGGCCGAGGAATTGCGGATCCGGCCCTCGGGAGAGATCGGCAAGGGGCCGGGCGGCAAGCCGCTGACCGCGTCCTTCGGCTGCGCCGTGGTCGAGACGTCGCGGAACGACGGGTTCGAACGCGCCCTCGATGCCGCCGATCAGGCGCTTTACGCGGCCAAGCGCGGCGGCCGGAACCGGGTCGCCAGCGCCACGGATATGGCCATCGCGGGCTTTTGCTGAACGGCCGGGATCACAGCTGGGCCAGAACCTCGTCACTGGCCTCGAAATTGGTGGTCACGCGCTGCACATCGTCATCATCCTCCAGCGCATCCACCAGCTTCATCAGCTTCTGCATGCCCTCGAGGTCAAGCTCGATCGT
>NZ_DSDD01000360.1:0-2600 GCF_011048875.1 Rhodovulum sp. | reverse complement strand
AGGGTGTTGACGAGGACGGCGGTGCACATGCGGGCGGGGCTGGTGGCCTTGGCCGCCTGCCAGTCGAAGCTGGCCTGCACACCCTGCGGCCCGGCGATCTCAATGCGCGGGATCGGCAGATAGACGGCATGCGCGGTGAAGGTGAAGCTGGCGTTAGCCCCGATGCTGTAGACGAACTCCAACTCGCAGGGCGTGCCGTCGATGGCTTGGGTCACCAGCGACGTGTCGGAGAATCGCACCTCGATCCGGCCAGTGAGCGCCGCCATGGTTGGGTCAGCGCCGTCGATGCGCCCATCGCCGCGTATGGTCTCGATCCGGTCGAGGTTGTTGGAATAGGTGATCTCGGCCGAGACGACATTGCCCGGGGCCGTGCCGTTGCGCTTCACAGTGCCGTTGAAGTGGCCGAAACGCTGCAGGCCCAGCGCGGTTGGCGTGCCAGCCGCCGTGGCAGCAGCGATGGTTTCGCCTTGCGCCACAAGCCGGGCAGTCGCCGTCAGCAGACCGGATCGCTGCATCTGCCACGACAACTGATCCAGCACGCAGCCGGAATACATGGCGAAACGCGGCACCTCCGGCATCGCTGTTTCAATCGCCATGCTGGTCAGGGTCCAGTTGCCCGACTGGAAGGTGTGGGTTTTGGGCGTGGTGCCGCTGGTGACTGGCTGGCCGAAGGCGGCCTTCAGCCAGAACCCGAACGCCTCCACATCGATGGGGATCACCACCTCGCCGTCAGCCGTAACCGCGTCCTTGATCGGGGCCAGGGGATCGCGTCCATAGCCCAGAAGTTCGGATTCCAGCAGGGGTTGTTCCGCCCCGAGCGTCGCCCGGGCGAAGGGCATCAGCCGGAATCCACTCACCGGCGGGGTGCCGTAAACCGTCTCATACGCAAGCGCCATCTGCGCCCGCGCGCCTTGCGCACGTGCCATGTAAGTTTCCTCGATGTTGGGGTGTCAGGCCAGGGGGCCGGTGGTGGTGTAGTGCAAGACGACGGTGATCACCGCCGCCTTCAGCGCAGCTGCGCCCTCGATGGGCAGATCGACGGAGGCCGGGGCTTCGGGTTCGACCCAGTCGCAGAGGCCGCCAAGTGTGCGGTCGGCTTCCATCGCTGCGCCGATGGCAGCGATCAGAGTGTCGAAGGCGCTGGCCCGGCCATTCGGCGCCTGTACGATAACTTCCAACTCAGCCCGGTGCTGGTAGTGATAGCGCAGGGGCGAGGGCGTGATTTCCGGTTCGCCCGGCTGGCCGTTTCGCAGAATGATCAGCCCGGCAGTTGGGATCCGTTCGGGCAGGACCTCTTCACGCAGGACAAGGGCTGCAAGCGGCTGTAGCCGCGCGTGCAGCGCGACGAGGATGGTTTCGCGGGTGGTGGGCATGACGGCGAACTTCCTGAATTGTGACTTCTGTGGTGGTCGCAGATGTGCTAAAGGTAATACCCGTGAATACTCGCCCGGAGCAGCTCCCATGAACGCCGTCCGCCCCATCGCCGTAAAGCTCGATCAGGACACCCGTGACCGCCTCAAGCGGTTGGCGGATGCCAAGGACCGCTCCACGCATTGGATGCTGCGTGAGGCCGTGGCGCAGTTCGTAGATCGCGAAGAGAAGCGCGAAGCGTTCCGGCAAGCCGGGCTGCAGGCCTGGCAGGAGTATCAGGCGACCGGCAAACACGTGACCCATGACGAAGCCGATGCCTGGCTTGCCAGGCTGGAAGCGGGCGAAGAGGCGGCAGCACCTGAATGCCACGACTGATCTGGTCGCCCGCAGCGCTGCGGGATGTCGAGCGGCTTTACCGTTTCCTTGCCGACAAGAACCCTGATGCTGCGCGACGCGCCGCCAAGTCCATCCGTGAAGGCATGAACATCCTGCGCGATCAACCGGCAGCTGGGCGGCCAGTCGAGGACATGGAACCGGAATTCCGCGAGTGGCTGATCACCTTTGGCGACAGTGGCTATGTGTCGCTCTATCGGTTCGACGGCGAAACGGCGGTGGTCTTGGCTGGGCGCCATCAACATGAGGCGGGCTACTGACAGGAAACCGCGATCACACTTTCCCGTCCACCCAATTTGCAATGATCCGCCCCGGCACGCCGTCCACCGCCCGTTCTGCGTCCCGCGCCAGATCCAGCCGTTTATGCAGCTTGACCTGCGGCACCAGCAGGAAGATCGGCACGGTCGCCACGCCGCGACCGGTCTTCGACTTCGATGCCACGGCCCGACCCTTCGAGTTCAACCTCCCCTCGGCCACAAGCAGGCTCGGCCCTCTGCGGCGGTAAATGAACCGTAGACGCAATCCCGTACGGCGTTCCCATTCGCCGGGGGTGATCCGCCCGCCTTTCGTGCTCTTCCCGGCGGCTGGGGTCGGGATCGCCAACCAGAACCCATCCCTGGACCGGATCAGTGGCCCGGTGTCATGCGCGCCGATGATGACTGGGGCGTTGGACCAGACCAGCGCCGCCGCGTTCAGGCTATCGCTACCCTTGGGATAGCTGGCGAGGCGGATGGAGTTGCCAAGCCTGGTGCCGAGGCCAGCGCCGGTGATCTGGCCCCGCCATGCGGATTTCAGGGAGGTGCCTGCCTCGCGCATGGCGGCAGACACCGCCTTTT
>NZ_DSDD01000324.1:0-2604 GCF_011048875.1 Rhodovulum sp. | reverse complement strand
GCCGCGCCCGTCAATATCCACCGCGTCGACTGGATCTGGGCCAATCCCGAGGTTCTGGCCCGCGCCGGGATCGAGGCGATGCCCACCACCTGGGATGAGTTCAACGCCGCGGCCGATGCGCTCCTGGCCGCGGGCATCACGCCCTTGGCCCATGGCGGGCAGCCCTGGCAGGACGCCACGATCTTCGAGAACGTAGTTCTGAGTGTGGGCGGGGCCGATTTTTTCCGCGCAGCCCTTGTCGATCTTGATCAGGACGCGCTGAACTCGCCCACCATGGTTGCGGCCTTCGACCAGTTGCGCAGGATGCGCGGCTATGTCGATCCGAACTTCTCGGGCCGGGACTGGAACCTTGCCACCGCCATGGTGATGAATGGCGAGGCTGCGTTCCAGATCATGGGCGACTGGGCCAAGGGCGAGTTTCTTGCCGCGGGCAAGGTGCCGGGCGAGGATTTCCTGTGCGCGCCGACGCCGGGCAACGGTTTTGTGCTGAATTCGGACAGCTTCACCTTCTTCAAGGTGTCGGGCGAGGACAACATCGCCGGGCAGAAACTGCTGGCGAGCCTGATCATGTCGCCCGGGTTCCAGGCGACCTTCAACCTAGCCAAGGGGTCCATCCCGGCGCGGACCGATGTGCAGCTGGAGGCCTTCGACGCCTGTGCGCAACGCTCGCATGACGATCTGCTCAAGGCGACCGAGGCGAACGCGCTGGTGCCCTCGATGGCGCATGAAATGGCGATCTCGCGCTCGGTCCGGGGCGAGTTCCTCGATCTGGCGACCGAGTTCTTCAACTCGAACATGAGTTCCGAGGACGCCGCAGAGCGGCTGGCCGCCGCCGTCAAGCGCGCGATGTAATGGACAATCCCGGCGGGGGGCAATCGCCGACCGGTGCCGGGGGACGAAGGGCTGACATGCGGAGGGCCATGTCACGGGCGATCGAGCGGCGCCTGCCGCTAATCGTGGTCTCGCCGCTTTTCGCGGTCAGCCTCTTTTTCGTCTATGGTTTCATCGCCTGGACGATCTGGATTTCCTTCACCAAGTCCGGCGTGATGCCGGTCTACGACTTTCACGGTCTGGCCCAGTATGAACGGCTCTGGGCCACGCCGCGCTGGTATGTGGCGCTGAAGAACCTGTTCGTCTTTTCTGGCCTGTTCATCGCGATCAGCATGGGCCTCGGCATCCTTCTGGCGATCCTGCTGGGCGCACTGAACGGCTATGCGCTGACCAAATGGCGGTTTCGCGGGGCCGACATCGTCTTTGCGCTGATGCTGTTCGGCGCCTTCATCCCGTTCCAGGTGGTGCTGTTGCCGATGGCGCGCACGTTGGGGCAATTGGGGCTGGCCGGCACTGTGCCGGGGCTGATCCTTGTCCACACGGTCTACGGGCTGGCCTTCACCACGCTGTTCTTCCGCAATTTCTTCATCGGCGTGTCCGATGGCATCGTGAATGCGGCCAAGGTGGACGGGGCGGGTTTCTTCGGCATCTTCTTCCGGATCGTGCTTCCGATGTCGCTGCCCGCCATCGTGGTGACAGTGATCTGGCAGTTCACGCAGATATGGAACGACTTCCTGTTCGGCGTGGCCTTTACCGTGGGCGATTCCAACCCTGTGACGGTGGCCTTGAACAACGTGGTGAACACCTCGACGGGGGTCAAGGAATACAACGTCGACATGGCCGCGGCGATCATCGCGGGGCTGCCGACGCTGTTGGTCTATGTCGTGGCGGGGGCGTATTTCGTGCGCGGGCTGTCGGCCGGTGCGGTCAAGGGGTAGGGCATGGCATCGGGCATCCGGCTGGAAGACCTGCGCAAGAGTTTCGGCGGAACAGAGGTCATCAGGGGCGTCGACCTGGAAATCGAGCCGGGCGAGTTCGTGGTTCTCGTCGGCCCCTCGGGATGCGGGAAATCCACGCTGCTGAACCTGATCGCGGGGCTTGAAACCGTCACCTCGGGCAATGTCCTGATCGGCGGGCAGAACGTCAACCGCGTGCCGCCGCGCGACCGCGACATCGCCATGGTGTTCCAGTCCTACGCGCTTTACCCCACAAGGACGGTGCGGGCGAACATCACCTTCGGCATGGAAACCCGCCGCGTGCCCAAGGACGCACAAGAGGCCGCGCTTGCGGACTTCGCGAAGCTTCTTCAGATCGACCACCTGCTGGACCGCAAGCCCGGCCAGTTGTCGGGCGGCCAGCGCCAGCGCGTCGCGATGGGGCGTGCGCTGGTCCGGCAACCGGCGGTGTTCCTGTTCGACGAGCCGTTTTCCAACCTCGACGCCAAGCTTCGGATCGAGATGCGCACCGAGATCAAGAAGCTGCACCAGAGGCTGGGCAAGACCGTGGTCTATGTCACCCATGACCAGATCGAGGCGATGACGCTGGCCACCCGCATCGCGGTGATGGATAACGGCCATATCCGGCAATTCGCCGATCCGGCCACGATCTATGAAAGCCCCGTCGATCTGTTCGTCGCGGGCTTCATGGGCTCGCCGCCGATGAACATGATCCCCGGGCGGCTGTTCCACGAGAACGGGCAGGTCTTTGTCCTGCCCCGCGGCGCGCGTGAACGCATCCGCTTTCCCCTCGACGGGCCCGCCGGGCAGGGCGAGG
>NZ_DSDD01000047.1:0-2610 GCF_011048875.1 Rhodovulum sp. | reverse complement strand
TCGCAGCCGGTCGGCAGGCCCTTCTCGTCAAGCTCGGGCGAGCAGCATTGCTGCCCTTCCTGTGTCGTGCAGCAATAGAACTCGCGCCCGGCCACGCCTTGCCCGGGCCAGGGGCAGGACGCGGCCGGGGCCGGTATGGCCAGCGTCGCCAGCATCGTCAGAAATGTCATCATCCGCCTTGCTCCCTTGCCCTGGCCCCGCGCGGGGCGTCATTCCGCCGCAAAGCGCGGAAAGCCCCCCCGGATCACCGCGCGCAGCCTGTCCGGATCCGCGTCCGCCGCGCGCTCTGCCGTTGCGGCCAGATAGGCCTTGACCGCCTCCAGCGTCCGCGGCCCGGCGATGACGTCGACCCGGCCCGAATCGAAGCCCGCGGCGTTCAGTTCCTCCTGCAGCAGGCGCACGGAATGGAACCCGGCGGGCAGCCCCGCCCCCTCGGGCGGCGCGGCGGGCGCGCGCAGCCGCCCATCGTCATCCATCCCGAAGCGCAGCACCCGGCGCATCGACGTGCCGGAGACGAGGATCTCGGCCCCGTCGCCGCTGGCAGCCAGCAGGCCGAAGGCGCCGGTCCGCCCCTCGGCGGCCGCGCCGTCCAGCGCGGCCAGGCCGATCTCGGAGGAGCGCGCGCGGGAAACCAGGATCTCGCCGCCGCCGAGGCCGATCTCGAAGAGGTAGAGCCGCCCGTTATTGGGTTCCAGCACCAGCACCCCGCGCCAGGGCGGGGCATCCTCTGCGGCGGGGGGGCGTTCGATCAGCGCGTGACGCACCGGGAAGAACGTCGTGACCGGGGATTTCTGGGCACAGACATTCGCGACGCGGAAACATTCGGCATGGCCGGGCTTTTCGTCGGGGTGGGCCATGCGGCCGATTTCCAGCACCGCGCCCTCGATGGTCGAGGACATGTAATGGATCTGGCCCTCATCCTCGAAGACCGACACTTGCGCGGAGGCCCCGCAGCGCAGATCGAAGGTTCGCCGTTCCGTGCCGGGCGCGACATCCGAGAAATCGTCCGGCATGGACAGGATCGAGGCGGCCACCGGACTGCCGAAATGGGCGATCCCGAGGCATCGAAGGCCACCGACGAGAACTGGCTGATCCCGGCGGCGTTGTCGGCCACCTGGCAGAACCGGAACCAGTCCTCGATGCCCTGCCCCGGTGTGATCGGAAAGGCCGGGATGCTGCCGCCCGGCAGCATCAGGCTTTCGCGGTTCCAGCGCTGGCCGGCCACGAACAGGTTGCCCGCCGGGCTGATCGCCAGGTCCGGGGCCAGCGTGTCCAGGTCGATGATGGCGCGCAGCACGATTTCCGGGGCTGTGCCGGCGGGGCCGGACGCCTCGCGGACCACCTGAAGGTAATACCACCCGTTCCAGGGTTCCAGCTCGCCCGCCGCATGCCGCGCCTCGGCGGCGAAGTAATGCTGCTGCACGAAATTCTCGGCATAGGGATACTGGTACTGCCCGCTCGGCGCGAGCAGCGGCGCACCCTCGCCGCCCGGCGCGGGGCCGCGGCCCGACAAGGCGGCATGGTTGATCGACTGGCAGGTGCGCATGATCGCGGGATTGCTGCGGAACCGCTCGTCCAGCAGGGTGAAATAGCCCCGCACCGTGGGCATTTCCGACACGGTGACATCGCCCTCCGCCGCGGACAGGAACAGCGGTGTCAGGCACAAGCGCAGCGCGGGGCTGAAGACGGGCGCCGAGATCTGGCGTTCATAGGCCAGCGTCATCGTCACCCAGCCGCCCTTGATGCGGCCGGAAAAGCGCCAGACCGGCTTGGCGAGGTCGTCATGGATCTCGTCCAGCGTGCGGCGGATCGGGCGGCCCTGCAAGGCCTCGGCCACGGTCCTGGTGGTGTTGAAGGCCGCGCGCAGCCTCTGCATCTCGGCGGACATCAGGCCCGTGCTTTTCTCGACCGCACCGGCGCGGGCCTCCAGCGTCTCGGCGCGCGCGCCCATCGCGTCGATCCGCGCACCGACCTCGGACCGGGCGGCGGCCAGGTCCTCGGCCAGATCGTCGATCCGCGCTGCCAGTTTCGCAGGCCCCGGCAGGTCGGGATAGCAGCCCGCCTCGTTCTCGCTCAGCCGGAAGGTCGCCGAGGTGATCGCCGCGATCGGGGTCATGCCGTAGTAATCCGGCTCGCTGATCGCGCTGATCTCGACGCCCGAGACGATGCCGATCAGGCTGGTCTCGTCCTCGGCCAGGATCGGCCCGCCGCTCATCCCCTGCGCCAGCAGGCTGTCGGTCTCGATCACGCCCTCGGGCGTGGTCTCGGTGGTCGAGAGGATCCCCGCCCGGAACGAGGGGCGAAAGCTGCGCGCGCCGTTCGGAAAACCGGCGGCGACGATGCGCTTGCGGATCATCCGCTCGTCCAGCCGGCAATAGCGCAAAAAGGGATAGACCTGCGTCTCGGCGAATTTCAGCAGCGCCATGTCATATTCGCCCGGCACCCGTTCGGATTGCAGCACCATCACCCGCGCATTGTTCGGATCGGCCACGCCCGGCGACCCGCGGCACTGGCTGCCCGCGGGCGCGACATGGCGGGCGGTCAGCACATGGCCCTCGGCGCTGACCAGCACGCCCGAGCCGACGCGCTTGCGGCCCTCGGGATCGGTGC
>NZ_DSDD01000024.1:0-2616 GCF_011048875.1 Rhodovulum sp. | reverse complement strand
GGTCCTCGCGGCCTTTGGCGATCAGCCCTCGGCCAACATGCGGCGGGCGCCTGAAAAGGCCTCCGCCAGTTCGCGCAAGAGCACCTCGGAGGGGTCCCCTCCCTTGGCGCCAACCCGCGCTTCAGCAAGCATCGGGAAGGTCACCAGCGACACCTCCCAAAGCTCCAGCTCCGCAAGAAGCCGGCGCCCGCTCGCATCCTGTTCGGCCCGCTTGGTGCGATAGCCGATCGACAAGCCGTCAATGGCGCCCGCCGAAACGAGGGCGGCCGCCTCGCGGGCGCGCGCGACTTCGGGCAACAACCGCCCCTTGACGTAAAGCCCGCGGCCATCCTCCCGGACCTCGTCCCAGATGCCGATGGGCTGGGCGGGATCATGCTGCCACAGCATCTTCACCCGACGCCCTTCGCTGGCCATCCGCTTCAGGCAGGCACCATAGGCCCCCGCCTGCACGACGTCGCCGCCCTGGTCGGTCGCGCCGAACAACGAGGCATAGCCCTCGATCACCGCGCCCTCGGCCAGCGCCAGCGGCGCGTTCGGCGGGCAGAACTTGCGCTCCAGCCCGGTATCCCTGTCATATCCGATCATCCGAACTCCCCTTTTCACGGCGAGGCCGCCAGCAGCGATGCCACGCCTTCCGTCAAGATCACCGCCACCACGCCGTAGACGGTCAGCCACATTCGTCGTTCCAGCCGCTCGAGCGCTGTCTCGATCCGCACGAGCCGGAATTCGAGCGCCGTCCAGCGCTCCTCCCAGACGCGTTCATTGGCGTCGATCCGCGCATTCGCCACCTCGAAGGGCGCATAGAGAAACCTGGAGCCCGACCTCTCGGCCGGGGGTTTCATTCACCCTCCGGCCAGGCGGGCAGACCCAGAAGGGCACGTTTCTCGGCCTCGGTCAGGAAATCCGCGCCGGCGATACGCAGCCATTGCGCATCGCGTTCGGCCGCCAGCGCCGGCACCTGATCGAGATCGGGCTTGAGGCTCACTGTCTCTCCTGCAAAGCGCGACAGGAACTCGGCCACGGCACCGGCGACCTTGGCCACCATCGGCAGGATCGTCAGCCGATAGAAGGCGCGGTTGGCCTCCTGATAGTTCGCGTAGGTCGCATCCCCCGGGATCCCCAGCATCATCGGGGGCACGCCGAAGGCCGTCGCGATTTCCCGCGCCGCGGCCTCCTTGGTGCGGTGGAACTCCATGTCCGAGGGTGAAAAGCCCATCGGCTTCCAGTCCAGCCCGCCCTCCAGAAGCATCGGGCGCCCGGCATTCGCCGCCCCCTGATGATAGCTCAGCATCTCGTCCTGAAGCCGCGCATACTGGTCTTCGCTCAGGGTCGAATTGCCATCCGTCCCCCGATAGACGATTGCGCCGGAGGGCCGCGCCGCGTTGTCCAGAAGCGCCTTGGACCAGCGCGAAGCCGAATTGTGAACGTCGATCGCGGTCGCCGCCGCCTGCATCGGCGACAGCCCGTAATGATCGTCCTGGGGATGGAAACTCTTGATATGGCAGACCGGCGGCAGGTCGACCGTCATGTCGAAGCGATGCTTGCGCGCACCGACGGTGTAATCATAGGCGACCGGCCAGCCATCGCGCCCGGGAACCAGGCGCATCCGGTCCGATCGCAACACATGCAGTTCGAATGGCATCCCGCCCTCACCGCCGACCGCTTCGAGATAGGCATTCCCGGACAGCAGCAACTGGCCGTAAAGCGTCTCGAACAGCTCGGCCCGTCCCTGTGCCGGATTTGGCCGCGCGATCAGATCGAGCATCGGGTGGGTCTCGTAGCGCCGTTCGGTGTCCTGGCAGACCAGCGGCAGCGCCGCCGCCGCCTCGGCGATCAGCTTGACCGCGCGAAACCCCACCGGGTTGCCGACAAAGCCGTTGCGGATCAGCGAGACAGTGTCGCGCGGACTCCAGGCCACGCGCCCCGACCCCGCCCAGGCGATCACCGGGCCGGTGGCAGACGCTTTCGCCTCCGGCACCCGCGTTTCGGCACGGCGGAAGATATTCAGTTTCATGGGCAAAGCTCCTCCGGTTTCGCTGTCGCTGCCCGTCAAGGGCCCAAGGAAAAGGCCCGCGCCCCGGGGTTTTCCGGGGCCGGGCCTCGCCATTCCGCAAGGGCCGCGTCGCCGCGGCCGTGATTCCCTAGAGACTGCGCACCCTCGGACGCCGCCAATGGGCGGCGGGGGCAATCATCAGTTCATGGATCGCCCAGACCAGGGCATCCACACGGTCGGGGCTGCCACGCCCCTCGTACCCGTGCGAGGTCATGCGGCACATCTGGTCCTCCAGCACGGCCAGGCCGGGCAGATGCTTGATGCGCCCCTGTTCGTAAAGGGCAGCCACCGGCTCGGCCCGGGCGGCCTTGCCGCGCGAAGCACGTACCGCGCGGAACGGCACCAGCGGGTCGAGTTGCCGGATCACGGTCTCGACCAGATCGCCACCCTGGTTGACCTCGGCGACCAGCCGGTCGGCGCCGAAGCGTTCCATGGCATCAATCGCCGCCTGCGCCCAGACCGTCGGCGCCACACCCGCAAGGCTGGCATCCGCCAGAACCACGGCGCGCCATTCCTGCGGCGGCCCCTTGCTCTGCACCCCCACGACCATGATTCCGCATTCG
>NZ_DSDD01000097.1:0-2618 GCF_011048875.1 Rhodovulum sp. | reverse complement strand
GGCGCCATCTCGCTCTTCCTCAACATCGGCACCACGACCGAGGCGGTGGCGCAAGAGCTTCTGCACCACGCCAACCTGATGGTGGTCACCAACAACATGAACGTGGCCAATATCCTGGTAGCCAACCGCGATTGTCAGATCATCGTCACCGGCGGCACGCTGCGCCGCTCGGACGGCGGGCTGATCGGCACGCTGGCCACCGAGACGATCCGGCAGTTCAAGTTCGACCTTGCGGTGATCGGCTGCTCGGCGCTGGACGGCGACGGCGACCTGCTGGATTTCGACATCCAGGAGGTGGGCGTCAGCCAGGCGATCCTGCGCCAGTCGCGCCGCACCTTCCTGGTGGCCGACCAGTCCAAGTTCAAGCGCTCCGCCCCCGCCCGCATCGCCTCGCTGGCCGCCATCGACGCCTTCTTCACCGACCGCCCGCTGGCCCCGGACCTGGCTGCGCGCTGCGCCGAATGGGGCACCGAGATCGTGATCAGCGCCTGAATTCCCGGCGGCCCGGTCTTCCGGCCAAGGCAACCCGAAGCGGGATTGACGCCGATGGAGCGCATACTCGTCGGCTGACGTTCGTCGGTCAGGCGGTGGAGAGACCCATTGGCGTGGATCTCTGCCCCGTCCATCCACGGCGCGAATGACATGCCCGGAACCGGCCGTCCATATCAAGCGCGGACCTGCCCAAACGCTCTTGACGAATACAATGACCTGCGACGGGATTTTTCCTTCGGCTGCGGGATAGCGCTTTCCGAAGCGAAGCGGTCAAAGCTGCTCGAGGACATGAACGCCAGGCTGAATGAGCTCCAGGCGGAGCAGCTGTCGGCCCTGGTCGCGATGCGCGAGCTGGTCTGACGAAAGTGGTGACGCCGGCCGTCATCCCGGACATGGCGATCTCTGGCCGGCGTGTTCGCCGGCATGGGAGGTGGCTGCGGCCAGTACGGCGGCCGCCGCCAGAAGAAGCGAGGTGTGGCGCGTCACGGGTTTATCCTCGGTTGGTTTGCGCCACATGATCTGCGGGCGTGTCGGTTGGGGTCAGGCGGCGGCGCAGTCGGCCGCCGGGGTGGTGAACAGGCCCGCAGGGTCGAAGCAGGCCGCGAGATCGCGCAGCCGCGCGTCTGCCGCAGGGTCGTGGGTCGGCAGGCGGCGCGGCCCGTGTTCGAGGTCGGCCTCGCCCACATGGGCGCCAAGGCAAAGCGGGGCCGTTCCTGCCATCGTCGCCCGCAGCCAGCGCAGCTGCGCCATGTCCTCATCGGCATCCTCCCAGATCGCGTAGACCGAGCCGAAGGTGCGCCTGATCCGCGAGAAGGCGCCGTTTCCGGGAGGCAGCGCCCTGGGGGAGCGCAGCATCATCAGCGCCAGGCTGCGCGGCGAGGGCGCCGAGACCATGCCGGTCGCGATGCGCTCCACGATCTCGGGGAACCGCGCATCCGACCAGAGGCTGTCGACGCCATAGCGCAGCCCCTCGGGCATCGATCGCGCGGTGAAACCGTAAAGCACGTCGAACGGCGTCGGCATCGGTCCGATCACCTGCATCGCTTCGGGCGCGCTTGGGAACAGCCGCGAGAGCGTCGCATGGCCCGCGGTGTCGCCGTCGGCGAAGACGGTCACGATCGCCTCGACCATCGGTCCCTGAGCGGGCATCTCCGGCCGCGGCGCGGCGATCTTCAGCGTGAGTTCGACATTGGCCGGCGCATCGGCCATCGCGGCCTCGGCCCAGGTCGCGACCGTGCCGGCCAGGGCGAGCGGGTAGACCCGCAGCTCGGTCAGGATCGCCTTCGGCGCCTCCATCAGGCGCAGATGATAGGCGGTGACGATGCCGAAGAAGGCTGGCCCCGCGCCGCGCGCGGCCCAGAAGACCTCGGCATTTTCGGTCTCGCTTGCGGTCAGGAGGCGCCCGTCGGCCATGACCACCTCGATCACCTCGACCAGGAAGCAGGCCACGCCCCAGGCGCCCGGGTTCCAGCCGATCCCGCCGCCCAGCAGATGGCCGCTCATCGGCACGCTGCCGCAATGGCCCAGCGGGAAGGCGAGGTCGTGACGCGCAAGCGCAGCGGCCATCCGTGCGTTGGTGACGCCGGGTTCGACCCGCGCGACACGGCGCTCCGGGTCGATCCGCAGCCCGTCGAGCGCGCCGAGATCGACCATCATGTCCGCCTGCGCGGCGATGCCGGTGAAATGGTGCCCGCCCCCGCGCGGCGAGACGGTCAGCCCGTTTCGGGCGGCGAAGCGCACGGCCTGGGCCGCGTCATCGGCACAGGCGGCACGCACGATCAGCCGCGTGCGGCGCGCGGGCTTGCGCCCGTTCCAGACAAGGGCGTCGCAGGCCTCGGCGTGCCCGGGGTCGAACCGGGTGATGAGACCGCCGCGCAGGCGGCTTTTCAGAGTATCGGTTTGCATGTCGGCATCCTAAGCATGGGCCACATCCGGCCCTCCCGGCGGCCAGAGATCGGCACCGGGGCGGGAACGGTTCGGCAGGTCGGGTTTCAGGGGGCGGCGAGCGCGTCGCCGCATGGCCGGGGGTGTACGCCCCGGCCCCGCGCTGCGCATCCTCAGACACCCTGCGCGAAAGGCTCACGAATGCTCAAAGACTGCTAAGCTGGTTCCTCGAGCGGCAGGCG
>NZ_DSDD01000427.1:0-2640 GCF_011048875.1 Rhodovulum sp. | reverse complement strand
GCGTGATCCCCTTGTCGGCGAGCTGCGCGTTCACATCCGCAAAGATCGCCTCGGTCAGCCCGTGCCGCTCCAGCAGGTGCCGGAACTTCAGGATGGTGGTCGCGTCCGGGATGCGGTCGTCGCCCAGCTCGATCCCGGCAAGACGCCGCATCGCCTCGCTGTCGTAAAGGGTCTCCTCGGCCATCGGGTCGCTCAGGGCATACCAGTTCTGCAGGAAATAGACCCGCAGCATCACCTCCAGCGGCATCGGTGGCCGGCCACCCTTCGGCCCGGCCTTGGGATAATGCGGTGCGATCAGCGCCAGCAGCCGACACCAGGGCACCACCGCGTCCATCTCCGCCAGGAACTGCTCGCGCCGCGTGACCTTCTTCTTCATCGCGTCGCGCAGGCCGGGAAAGGCGGGCTGTTTCGGCATAGGTGGGGCTCCTTGCAGGGATGCCCAAGCCTATCAGACCAGGCTGAAATCGGCAGGTTTTTCAGACATTCCTTACCCCTTCGTTGCGCCAAACTGTTGAGCATATCGCCTGATCCAAGGGCCTTGCCGTCGCCCTTGGTTAGAGTTAACTTGCAAACACAACCGTTGGGGTGCCCCGTCCGTGGGCTGAGAGGCGAATGCCAACCCATCGAACCTGATCCGGATCATACCGGCGTAGGGAACGGTGAAACAGCGCGCAAATTCGCGCTCTATCCGCCTCCTTGCTTCGGTTATCAAGGCGAGGAGGCGCGTTTGGCTCGAATAACACTGGCCATAGCAGGATCCGACTCGGGCGGTGGAGCGGGCACCCGGGCTGATCTCAAGGCTTTTTCCGCACTGGGCGTCCATGGCGCCAGCGTCATCACCGCCCTGACCGCACAGAACACCCGGGCCGTCACCATGGTCGACCCCGCCAGCACGGCAATGATCGACGCGGTGTTCGACGATCTGGACATGCGGGCGGTCAAGCTTGGCATGCTGGGCGGGTCCGGTGTGATTGCCACCGGCGCGAAGCGGCTGGCGGGGCGCGATCTGCCCGTGGTGCTTGACCCGGTGATCGTCGCCAAATCCGGCGACCGCCTGCTGCCGGCCGAGGCGCTGGCGGCCCTGCGCGGCCGGCTTCCGCCCCACGCCACGCTGCTGCCCCCCAACCTGCCCGAAGCAGCCGATCTGCCGGGCCAGCCCAGGGCAGACGACGAGGGCGCCATGGTTGCCCAAGCGCAGGCGCTGCGGGCCATGGGCGCGCGGGCCGTGCTGATGAAGGGCGGCCATGCGTCCGGGGCGGAATGCGTCGATCTGCTGGTCACCGATGACGGCATCACCCGCCTGACTGCCCGCGCCGGCAGACGGCGAACACCCGTGGCACCAGCTGCACGCTCTCGGCGGCTGTTGCGGCGGGGCTGGCCAGCGGCAAGACGCTGGAGGATGCGGTGCGCGCCGCGCATCATTACTTGCAGGGCGCCATCGCGGCCGCGGACGGGCTGGGCGTGGGGTCCGGCCATGGGCCGGCGCGCCATTTCCACGGAATCCGGGCGCATGACTGATGTCACCGTCATCGGCGCGGGCGTCGCGGGCCTTTGTGCGGCCCTGGCCTGCGCGCGCGCGGGGCTTCTTCCACGCCTGATCGACCGGCACGGGGCGCCGGGGCCGCATGGCTGTTGCTGGTGGGCCGGCGGCATGCTCGCGCCATATTGCGAGGGGGCCGTAGCCGAGCCTGCCATCGTCGGCCATGGCCAACGCGCCGCCGCGTTCTGGGAAAAGGTGACGCCGGTCAGCCATCACGGCTCGCTCGTGGTGGCGCTCGCGCGCGACCGGGGCGAGTTGGACCGCTTCGCGCGGCGCACCACCGCGCGCCGGCGCGTCACCGATCTGTCGTCCCCGGAGCCTGACCTGAGTGCGCAGCGCGCAGCGCTGTTCCTTGAACACGAGGCCCATCTGGACCCGCGCGCGGCGCTGGCCGATCTGGTCAAGGCGTTGCGCGCGCAGGATATCGAGATCGAACAGGCCGAGGTCACCCCCACGGATATCGCGGGTCCCGTGATTGACGCGCGCGGCCTGAGCGCGGATCTGCCGGGCGTGCGCGGTGCCGGAACTGCTCAGCGCCGCCTATGCACTGGACCCACGCTTTGCCGAGGCCGAACTCCTGGAAACCGGCGCCGACCTGCGCCCGGCCTTTGCCGAAAACGTGCCGCGCGTGATCATCCGGGGCCGCGTGTTGCACCTGAACGGGCTGTTTCGTCACGGCTATCTGATGGCGCCCGCGCTGGCCGCGCAGGCGGTCGATTATCTGACCCGGGGCATCAAGGGGGATCTGGTGCATGAGGATTGAGGTGAATGGCGAGCCGCGCGAGGTGACGAGCGAAACCCTGGCCCAAGCGCTGGCCGAGCTGGGCTGGGCCGGGGCGCGCGTGGCCACGGCGCTGAACGGGGTCTTTGTGCCCAAGGGTGCGCGCGCGCAGACCGCGTTGACCAATGGCGACCGGCTTGAAGTGCTGGCCCCCATGCAGGGGGGCTGAGCGATGCGTAACTTCTACGGCACCCGGCTGGCCAACCCGCTGATGCTGGGCACGGCGCGATACCCCTCTCCGGCGGTGCTGGAGGCCGCTTTTCGTGCCTCCGGCGCCGCCGTCGCCACCGTCTCGCTGCGGCGCGAGGGCGGGCAGGGC
>NZ_DSDD01000274.1:0-2642 GCF_011048875.1 Rhodovulum sp. | reverse complement strand
CAGCCGCTCCATCTGCTCGTCTGTCAGCCAGAAAAGATTGCTCATCGTGCTCCCCATCAGCGCGGGGTCTTGAATCACGCAGAGGCAGCGGCATCAAGCCAATCAATGGGTCCTGAGCCTAAGGCCGTGAGTATTATGTGGGGTAAACTGAATCATGGTGAGGGGGCCTGCCTTGAAAACTGGACTTTCTGGCTTGGACAACCGAAAAATACCTGCTTTCAAAATCTTACGCTACGCTCACCACATCCTCGTGAATAATCCGGGCTGGGAGCCCAGCGCCATCCGTCAGATCCCGACCGAGACCTCGGTCAACTGGACGCATTCAGATCATCCGCACCCGGCGGACCCGCCTGGTCCGTCTGCCAAGGCGTTCGCTCCACCTGACCTTGCGGCTCGGTGCGCTGCTCGCCACTCCCGATCCGAAAGCCCCGCCATGAGCCTTGCGGCGAGTTCGATCCTGATGACCCGCATCCTCGATGCGCCCGCCGATCTCCCCGGCGCAGGCACGAACGAGCACCACAAGTTCCGCCGTGCAGATGGTGCCCGCGCAGAACCGCATTTCGCGGTCCAGATCGTCGAGCGGCGGGCAGGGCGCACCCTGGAACATTACCTCCAATGCCAGCAGCATGATGATCCCGGCATGGTCCGGGTCGCAGGCTTCGATGGCGTCGATCAATCGCTCCGCAACGGCAAGACGGTCCCGCACCTCATCGAACATGATCGAACTCCGTGATCGGCTCGATCGTGATCTCCGCCGCGTCGGGGACCTGGTCGGTGAACCAGATCGTCACCTGCTTGCCGGTCAGGCTCCAGCGATAGGTAATCGCAAGGATTTCCTCGGCCTCCCGGGTCCGCCGCACCACCTTCCCGATCGGAATGCCCACGTTCCGTTTCTGCATTGTGTCTGCCCTCGTGCACTGTTCGACCACCGGCAGCCCATCCGCCCGTGACCGAAGGCCGTTCCTGTCCTGTCGACTGGAAAGCCCCGTGCTTTCCGGACGGCAGAGCACGGAGGGGCGAAGCCGGCCCGCCGGATGGCAGGCGGATCAGGGACTGAAAAAGGCGACAGGGAGGGGCCGAGCGGGCAAGCCCTTCGAGGCCCCGCGCCGATAATCGGCACCGTTGAGCCGCGCCTGCGGAAGCGCGCCAATCGCCACGCCCGGTTCCGCGCCGTCAGAGCCCCGCGTCGCGCAGCGCCTTGCGCAGGGCGCGGCTGAAGGCATTGCGATAGGTGGGGGCGACGATGCGGGCGATGCCCATCAGGCCCATCGGGTCGTGGGCCGCGGCGATGCGGTCCGCGAGCGCCTGCGGGAGGGTCACCGAGACGCTGGTGGTGAGTTTGCCGCGGGGCTCGCTGTCGTCTTCCCCGGGAAACCCGGTCTCGAGCCAAGCGCCGACGATCTCCCGCTTGGCCCGCTGCGCGATCTCCCGCAGAAGCTGCTGCGGTGTCACGAGGGCGTGGGCGGCATAGGCCTCGACGGCGGCCACCTCCGCGTCGGCGATCGAGACGGCGATGCTGAGCTTGACGCCGCGCCCCGATGGCGGGCCGGAGGTCGGCACGTCCGCCGTGCCTGGACCGGGACGGGCCTGATGGTCCGGGGCCGCGCCGGCCCGGGCCGGTTCGGGCGTTCCGGCGGCCGCAGGCAGGGCAGGGGGCGTCATGGAGCCGTCGGGTGCGTCGTCAAGCGGGTCCGCAAGCCGTTTCGGGCCGGGCGACAGGGTGGCGGAAAACCCCGGGTCGCGCTTCAGGACAGAGGTGAGGGGCTTGCGCGGGACCATGGTCCGGCGGCCCTCGCATCGCGGCGGATGGCGCTGTCGATCTCGGCCAGCACCGCCTCGGCCTCGTCGAGGGTGGTCTGCACATGCCGGGCGAGTGCCCGGTTCACCATGGCGTCCCGGATCGGACCGAGCAGGCCCTCCTTGTCCATGCGGATACAGGCGGCGCGGTTGCTCAGGAAGGACTCGAAGGCGGGCAGCGTGCCGTAGACCCGGGCCACGATCTCGCGCTCGGTCTTCGGAGACGCGGAGCGGCACACGGTTGAACAGCACGCCGAGCGGTGCAAGCGCGTCGGTGGTCGACAGCCGCCCGCGCAGCGGGACATACCACTGCGCCGTCGCCCTGGCCTCCTCGCAATCGGCCCGTGACGCAGCATCGGTGTCAGCACCAGATGGGCGAGGGTGGCAAGCTCGTCATGGGTCTCGGAGGCTCCGCCGAAGGTGTCGGTCAGGATCAGGTGCTCCTGGTCGGGCTGGTCGTAGATCTCGGCGATGGTGTCGGCGATGCGTCCGACCTCGAGGCTGTGGATGACCTCGACCCGGGGCGACCAGGTGCCCCGCGCCCGGCGGGCCTCCTGCCACTTGAAGCAGGAGCGCGAGCTGTCGGTATCGAACAGTGTCACGTTCTCGCCGCGCGCGCCGGCGGCCGAGGCGCGCGCCCGACAGACGGTGCTCTTGCCCGAGCCGCCCTTGCGATTGGCCACCTAGACCTCCCGGATTCCGTTCATCGTGACCGCTGTCATCGGCTCTGCCCCCTGCTGTCGTTTTCCGGAGAAGACAGGGCGGGGAAGGCGGAGCTGCAATCCGGTCTCGATCCTCGAAAATCTGCTTTCGGCCATTGGCCATCGATCTCCGGCAATGGGAAT
>NZ_DSDD01000393.1:0-2659 GCF_011048875.1 Rhodovulum sp. | reverse complement strand
GTGCCGTCGGGGGAGTAGGCAATCTGGCCCTTGAGGCCCAGTTGCCGCGCGATCCCGGCGGGTGCGGGCTGGCCCAGCGCGGCGAAGATCGCCCGCAGATCGGCCAGGTCGGCATCGAGTGCGCCCTCGGCCGAGAGCGGCGCGAGCCCTGCCTGCCCGTCGAAACCGGCCCGGGCATTGCCCAGCGTCGCGTCGAGCACAAGGCCGGAGACCGCGCCGCCGATGAAATCCTCGACGCGCGCGATCCGGGCGGTCGCGGCCAGGGCCTGGCCGTTCAGGACCGCCGCGAGGTCGACCCGGGCAGGGCCGTCCTGCTGCGGCAGGGCGAGCGTGGCATCGACCCCGGCCAGTTCCGTGCGGGTGCCCGTGGCGCGGTCGTGATAGATCAAGGTGCCATCGGTGATCCGCCCGGCATCCAGCGTGAAGCCGCGCGCGGCCTTTCCCGCGCCGCCCGGCCCGGCGGTGGCGGGCGCCGCGGCGCGCGGCGGGAAGTCCCAGTTCGCGCGCCCGTCCGCGGCGCGTTCCAGCACGATCCGGGGCGATTGCGTCACGATCTCGCGGATCACGACCTCGCCCCCGATCAGCGCCTTGAGGTCCAGCCCGACCGACAACCCCTCGGCCGCCAGCATCGGGCCGGCATCCGACCATTCGGCATTGGACAGCGTGACCGGCCCGGTCGCCACCCCGATCTCGGGCCAGAGCGACGGGGTCAGCCGCCCCGACATGGTCAGTTCGCGCCCGGTCGCGCTGCGGACCTGGTCCTGCACCAGTGCGGCGACCTTGTCGGCCGGCAGCAGGAACAGCCCGCCCACCATCAGCCCGGCCAGAACGACAAGGGCAAGAAGCAGACGGATGATCCAGCGCATGGCGCACCTTTCGGTTGTGCTGCCCAAGACTAGGCGCAGGGCAGGCGCCGGGGCAAGCGCGGGTTCTCCACTTTCCCGCGACCGCGCGCGTCGCTATATGCGCCCCATGGTAACGAACCCGCCCGATCTGCGTCCCGACCGCGCGCCCCGCGCCCGGATCGAGGATGCCCCCCGCCCCAGCCGGCCGACCATCGGCATGGTCTCTCTCGGCTGTCCCAAGGCGCTGGTCGACAGCGAACGGATCCTGACGCGACTGCGTGCCGAGGGCTATGCGATCAGCCCCGATTACGCGGGCGCGGACGCGGTGATCGTGAATACCTGCGGGTTCCTCGATTCCGCCAAGGCCGAAAGCCTGGAGGCGATCGGCGAGGCGCTTAGGGAAAACGGTCGGGTGATCGTCACGGGCTGCCTGGGCGCGGAGCCGGGTTACATCACCGGCGCGCATCCCAGCGTGCTGGCGGTGACAGGCCCGCATCAATACGAACAGGTGCTGGATGCGGTGCATGCCGCCGTGCCGCCCGATCCCGACCCGTTCGTGGACCTGCTGCCTGCGTCGGGGGTCACGCTGACGCCGCGCCATTACAGCTATCTCAAGATTTCCGAGGGCTGCAATCACGCCTGCCGCTTCTGCATCATCCCCGACATGCGCGGGCGGCTGGTCTCGCGCCCGGCGCATGCCGTGATCCGCGAGGCGGAAAGGCTGGTCGAGGCGGGCGTGCGGGAATTGCTGGTCATCAGCCAGGATACATCGGCCTATGGGCTGGACCTGAAACATGCCACCGAGAACGGCCACCGCGCGCATATCACGGATCTGGCGCGCGACCTGGGGGGTCTGGGGGCCTGGGTGCGGCTGCACTACGTCTATCCCTACCCGCATGTGCGCGAGCTGATCCCGCTGATGTCGGACGGGCTGGTGCTGCCCTATCTGGACATCCCGTTCCAGCATGCCCATCCCGACACGCTGAAACGCATGGCCCGCCCGGCGGCGGCGGCCGGGACGCTGGACGAGATCGCGGCCTGGCGGCGCGACTGCCCCGACATCGCGCTGCGGTCCACCTTCATCGTGGGCTTTCCAGGCGAGACCGAGGCCGAGTTCCAGACGCTGCTGGACTGGCTGGACGAGGCGCAACTGGATCGCGTGGGCTGCTTTCGCTACGAGAATGTTGCAGGCGCCCGGTCGAACGCCCTGCCCGATCACGTTCCCGACGAGGTCAAGGACGAGCGCTGGCACCGCTTCATGGAAAAGGCGCAGGCGATTTCCGCGGCGAAACTGGCGGCGAAGGTCGGCCAGCGGCTGGAGGTGATCGTCGACGAGGTGGACGAGGACGGGGTGGCCACCTGCAGGACGATGGCGGATGCGCCCGAGATCGACGGCTGCCTGTTCATCGACGAGGACACCGGGGGGCTGGCGCCGGGCGATATCGTGACGGTCGAGGTGGATGAGGCGGGGGAGTATGATCTGTGGGGCCGCCGTCTGTACTGAACCGGCGAATTTCGAACCTTGCCCTTAACAGCGCCGCCCGAGGCTTTAGCCTGAATTATACACGAGGATGTGGTGAGGGTAGCGTAAGCTTTTGAAAGAAGGTATTTTTCGGTTGTCGAAGCCAGAAAGTCCAGTTTTCAAGGCAGGCCCCCTCACCATGATTCAGTTTAGGAAGGTCTGAAAAACCTGCCGATTTCAGCCTGAGCTGATAGGCTGGGACATCCCTGCAAGGAGCCCCGCCGATGCCGAAACAGCCCGCCTTTCCCGGCCTGCGCGATGCGATGAGGAAGAAGGTCACGCGGCGCGAGCC
>NZ_DSDD01000335.1:0-2684 GCF_011048875.1 Rhodovulum sp. | reverse complement strand
GGCTCGCGCCGCGTGACCTTCTTCCTCATCGCATCGCGCAGGCCGGGAAAGGCGGGCTGTTTCGGCATCGGCGGGGCTCCTTGCAGGGATGTCCCAGCCTATCAGCTCAGGCTGAAATCGGCATGTTTTTCAGACCTTCCTTCTGTTGCACAGGTAGAAGTGTGGTTGCGGACTTTTCCGTTCAAAGAAAGTAAATTGGTAGGCAGTCATGGCCCGCTGCCTCACGCCTTCATCCGGTAGCCGGTGCGGAACCAGTACCAGCAGAGCGCCATCACCGCGGCGGTGAGGGCGGAACAGACCGCCAGCCCCAGCCAGGGCGAGCTGTCGGACTGCCCGATGATGCCGTAGCGCACGCCGTCGATCAGGTAGAAGACCGGGTTGAAATGAGTCACGGTCTGCATCGTCTGCGGCAGCCGCTCGATGGAATAGAAGGTGCCCGACAGGAAACTGAGCGGCGTCACGATGAAATTGGTGATCGCCGCCATCTGGTCGAACTTGTTGGCGAAGATCGCCGCCACGATGCCGAGGCCGGACAGCAGCGCCGAGCCCAGCAGCACGAAGACCAGCGCCCACACGGGATGCGCCAGCCCGATACCCAGCACCAGAAGCATCGGCACCGCCACCAGCAGCGCCACCAACAGGCCGCGCACCACGCCGCCCGCGGCATAGCCCAAGAGCAGTTCCAGCGGCGACAAGGGCGGCATCAGCGTGTCGACGATATTGCCCTGCACCTTGGAGATGAGGATCGAGGAGGAGGTGTTGGCAAAGGCGTTCTGGATCACCGTCATCATCAGGATGCCGGGGGCAAGGAAATGGATGAAGGGCACGCCCATCACCGTTTCGCGGTCGGGTCCGATGGCCAGCTCGAAGACGCCCAGAAACAGCACCGCGGTGGCCAGCGGCGCGGCCAGTGTCTGGGTCCAGACCAGGACAAAGCGCATGATCTCGCGCTCGCTCAAGGTCCGCAGCCCCAGCCAGTTGACCCGGCCGAAGCGCCTGACCCCCATCCCTGCCGCCGCGTTTGCCTTGTCCATGCCGGTCGCGTCCATTTCGTCCGTCTCCTGTCTCAGGCTTGCGCTTGTATCCCCGAAGCGCCACGGATTAGAATAGGGCTTTGATCGAATTCTCCCATCCGGCGGGCAGCCGGGGCGCCTGCCGCCCCCCCGTCCGGCACCGGAACTACCCAAGGAAGTGCCATGTCCTGGACCGAAGACCGCGTCGAGACGCTGAAACGCATGTGGGCCGAGGGCCAGTCCGCAAGCCAGATCGCCAAGGAACTGGGCGGTGTCACCCGTAACGCGGTGATCGGCAAGGTGCATCGGCTGGGCCTGTCGAACCGGGCGGGCGGCAGCGCGCCCGCAGCGCCGGTGAAACCCGCCCCGGCCAGGGAGAAACCGGCCCGCGCCGAGGCAGCCGAGGCCCAGGCCGAGACGCCCGCGCCCGAACGCAAGCCCGCCGAACCGCGCCCCGCGGCCGCCGCGCCGCAGCCGGTGGCGCCTGCCCCCGTGCCCGCCCCGCGCAAGCCCGTGCTGGTCACGGCCGGCCAGCCGCTGCCGCCGCAGCCCTCGGCCAACGAGATCAGCCCCGAGACGCTGGCCTCGGTGCGCGAGGTCGAGCGGACGGCCAAGAAGCTGACCCTGATGGAACTGACCGAACGCACCTGCAAATGGCCGATCGGCGATCCGGCGACGCAGGATTTCTGGTTCTGCGGGTTGCCGGTGCAGCAGGGCAAGCCCTATTGCGAGGCCCATGTCTCGGTCGCCTTCCAGCCGATGAGTTCGCGCCGCGACCGCAAGCGGTGATCGTGCAGGCGCGCCCCTGACCGCGCCTGCGGTCGCGGGGCGCGGCTTGGGCCGCTAATTGCCGCCCAGAAGCTTTCTCAGCCCCTTCTTCGCCTCGTCCTCGAGCTTGCGCCTTGCGGCGTCCTCGAGACGCTCGCCCTCGTCGGCGCGCAGGCCCAGTTCGCGTGCGGCCCTTTCCTTGGCGTCGGCTTCGGCCTTTTTTGCCGACGCGCGGGCCTTTTCCTCGGCGGCCTTCTTCTGCTCGTCAAGCTCCAGCCGTTCGCGCGCGATGGCTTCAAGATCGAGTCGGAAGCGCGGATTGGCCCAGGTTCCGGTAATCAGCAGCGGCACGCGCAGGCCCTTGTCGCCCTCGCTGCCACCGAGCGCCCGGGACAGCAGCCGATAGTCGAGCGTCCGCGCGCCGATGCCGACCTGGCCCGCGCCGGTCGCGGTCACAAGCGGCGCGGCGAGGGCAAGGTCGTCATTGCGCAAGACGCCCTTGTCGATGGTGAAGCTGGCGGTGATGCTCTCGAAGATGGTCTTGGCGCCCGGGCCGACATAGCCCAGGTCAAGCGTGCGGATCATCCCCGCGATATCGAGGCCGCGCAACTCGCCCTTGCCCAGGCGCATCGCGCCAGAGCCCGACAGGCCCTGCATGATCGCCGCCATCGACCCGCCGGAGCCGAGGAATTTCAGCTGCAGATCGCCCTGCCCGATCAGCCGGTCGTAATCGGCCAGATCGCGCAGCAGGGGCTGAATCGCGATGCCCGCCACCGTCAGATCGCCGCCGACCGAATTGCCGCCGCGCCCGTTCAGCACGAGATTGCCGGTGATCCGCCCGCCATGGGCCTGCACCTCGCGCAGGTCGAGCACGAGGCGGCGGTCGGTCAGCGTGGCGGCGAT
>NZ_DSDD01000068.1:0-2694 GCF_011048875.1 Rhodovulum sp. | reverse complement strand
GGAGGCGCGCTGATGGCCATTTCGCTCGCATCCCTGCAAACCTCGACGGTGCTGCGTCCGCCGCGCGTGCTCATCCACGGCGTCGCCGGCATCGGTAAATCCACCTTCGCCGCATCCGCTGACGCGCCCGTGTTCGTCCTCACCGAGGACGGTCTCGGCAAGCTGCAGGTGCCGCATTTCCCGCTGGCGGGGAGCTACGCGGAGGTCGCCGAGGCGCTCGACGCCCTGCTCGACGAGGACCACCCCTATTCCACGGTGGTGGTCGACAGCGTGGACTGGCTGGAGCCGCTGATCTGGGCCGAGGCCTGCCGTCGCAACGGCTGGCAGTCGATCGAAAGCCCCGGCTTCGGCAAGGGCTACGCCGAGGCGCTGACCATCTGGCGCGAATACATCGACAGGCTGAACGCGCTCCGCGACCGGAAGGGCATGGCGGTCATCCAGATCGCACACACCGACATCAAGCGCTTCGACAGCCCCGAGCACGAACCCTACGACCGGTACGTGATCAAGCTGCAGGCTCGCGCCTCCGCGCTGTTGCAGGAGCACTCGGACGTGGTGCTCTTCGCCAACTACCGGATCTCTGTCAGCAAGTCCGACGTCGGCTTCAACAAGAAAGTGACCCGGGCGCTCGGGTCCGGTGCGCGCGTGATGCACACCGAGGAGCGCCCCGCCTTCCTCGCCAAGAACCGCTACGGCCTGCCGGAAACCCTGCCGCTCGAGTGGTCGGAGTTCCTGGCCGCCATGCCCCAATCCGCCTGATTACGACTGAAAGGACAGCACGATGGCACGTTTCGACACCGCCTTTGACGCCGCCGGCATCGAGCCCACCACCGCCTACGAGATCCTGCCCGCGGGCAAGTATCGCGCCCAGATCGTCGAGAGCGAGATGCGCGTCACGAAGAACGGGATGGGGAAGTATCTCTGGCTGATGCTCGACATCCTCGAGGGGCCGCAGCAGGGCCGAAAGGTCTTTGACCAGCTGAACCTGGTGAACGCCAACCCGACCACGGTCGAGATTGCGCAGCGCACGCTGTCGGCGATCTGCCACGCCACGGGCAAGCTGCAGGTGAACGACAGCGAGGAGTTGCACCTGATCCCGATGACGATCCAGGTCGGCGTGAAGCCCCCGAAGGACGGCTACGGCGAGCGCAACACGATCCGCTACCTGGTGCCGGAGGCCCCGGCGCAGGCGACCCCGCCCAAGCCCGCCGCCACGCAGCCGGCCAACGCGCCCGCGCAGTCGGCGCCCGCCCGTCCGGCCACCGCACCCTGGAACCGCAAGAGCTGACGCCCTCGGCCGTCGCGGGCGGATAGCGCGCGGCGGCCCGGACATCGCCAGACCCGAGAGACTGACCATGACGAATACCACCGACGCGGCCTGCGCGGCCGCGAACGCCCCCGGCTTGCCCGACGACACCCGGCGCCTGATCGAGATCGAGGACGCCATCGCGAAGATCCGCACGCAGATCGCGACCGCCGATCTGACGCGGCAGCGGACGGCGAAGCCGATCGACTCCGACTGGTTTCACCGCGCGCGCACGGCGCTGCGGCACCTCAACCGCGAGCGCGCCGAGATCGTCGCCCGTCAGAGCGGCCGCCGCCGGCGCGCGCGCCTGAAGGACATGATCATCGCCGTCCTGCGCGAACGCCATGACAGCGCCGCCTGGGCCGCTGTGCTGGCTGAGGCGCGGGCGCGGCTCCAGCGGGAGGAGGCCTGCTGATGGCCGGGCTTCCCGAACCCCCGACGCCGACCCTGTCCGCCATCTACGCCTCCTACGAGGCGCGGCAGGGCGACGGCTTCCGCGACCACCTCGGCGCCTCGCTGATCGGCAAGTCCTGCGCCCGCGCGCTCTGGTACGACTTCCGCTGGGCGACGCCCGCGCGGCACACCGGCCGCATCCTGCGGCTGTTCGAGACCGGCCAGCTGGAAGAGGCCCGGCTAGTCCGCGACCTGCGAGCGACCGGCGCCACGGTGCTGGAGGTCGATCCCGAGACCGGGCGGCAGTTCCGCGTCGAGGCGCATGGCGGGCATTTCGGCGGCTCGCTCGACGCGGTCGCCCTCGGGCTGCTCGAGGCGCCGAAGACCTGGCACGTTGTCGAGTTCAAGACGCATTCCGCGAAGAGCTTCGCCGAGCTCGTCGGCGAGGGCGTCGTGCTCGCCAAGCCCCAGCACGCCGCGCAGATGCAGGTGTACATGCACCTGACGGGCATCACGCGGGCGCTCTACGTCGCGGTCTGCAAGGACACCGACGCGCTGCACATCGAACGTGTCCCGGCCGACCCCGAGACGGGCGAGCGCCTGCTGGAAAAGGCGCGGCGGATCATCTTCGCCCAGCATCCGCCCGAGCGGATCAGCGCGGATCCCGCCTGGTTCGAGTGCCGGTTCTGCGACCACCATGGGCTCTGCCACGGCGAGGAGGCCGCGGCCGTCACCTGCCGGTCCTGCCTGCATTCCACGCCCATCGAAGGAGGCTGGCACTGCGCGCGCCACGACCGGTTGCTCGAACCGGCCGACCAGCGCAGCGCCTGCCCCCGGCATCTGTTCATCCCCGATCTCGTCCCCGGCGAGGTGAGCGAGGCAGGCGAGGACTTCGTCTCCTATCGCATGCGCGACGGCTCGGCCTGGACCAACGACGCCCGCAAAGAGGAGGCCGCCGCATGCTGACCCTGCGCCCCTACCAGCAGGCCGCGATC
>NZ_DSDD01000357.1:0-2750 GCF_011048875.1 Rhodovulum sp. | reverse complement strand
GTCATCTACCCGCGACTTGCCATGGCTCTTGGGAAAGAACGGCTTCAGCCGCTCCATCTGCTCGTCTGTCAGCCAGAAAAGATTGCTCATCGTGCTCCCCATCAGCGCAGGGTCTTGAATCACACAGAGGCAGCGGCATCAAGCCAATCAATGGGTCCTGAGCCTGCGGCCTCCGTGACGGGAATGCCGAGTGCGGTGCGGCCGTCCATGACGGCGAGACGCACCTGAAGCGCGGCGGCGACCTGCCGATCAGGATCGCGTGCCATGAGGCGTTGGCCCAGCAGGGTCATGCGGTTCATCTTGGTCCGGATACGACTTCGGCGATGATCGCCGCTCCATTTCCGCCAGTTCTTTCGGCCGAGGTTTTTCGATGCGCGGGGGGGGAGGGCCTCGTCGCGCGCGATCGCCACTGGGCTTCCGGGGCTTGGCATTCTTGCGGGGCGGGATGACGGCACGGGCGCACAGTTCGGCCATGCGTGAGGTCCTGCCGATGATCATCAGGCGTCGGATATGACGCGCCCGTCTTGTTGCAAATGCGTCCCAGCCGCTCTTTGCCTCCCGTAGACGGGTTGATCGCTGTCAGCCCCAGCCAGACCGAAACGTCCCTGCCGCACCGGGACTGTCCGGCGCTGCCGATCGTCGCGACGATGGCAAAAGCCGTTATGGCGCATTGCGACGCCGATGGAGCAGGAGCCATCAACCCCATCTCGCGGTGTGTGCATTGACCCGCGATCGGATTCCGCAGGCGCAGCGAATGTCACCCTCGGCGGGCTGCACAGCAGCATCGGAACAGCAAATTCGAGGCTTTTACCGGCGACCACAGGGCACTCCGCAAAGGGCACTACCTGCGCATAGGATGCCAGGGTCCGGCCCAACGAGGGGGGACCGGACCATGAAGCGATCGAAATCCACTGAGGAAGCGATCATCGCGATCCTGCGCGCGTAGGAGCAGACCGCGCTGAGGGACGCCCTTGGCGACCGCGTCGATTCCGGCCTCGGTCCGTCGGGTGGAAAGCGCCCGCCGCGCCCTGTCTTCCCCCTGAAACGGGCTGGACGCGTGTTCCCTTCGGCTTTCGGGGCGAGGTGCTTGGCCGCTTCGGCGCGATCCCGGTCGGCGTCCGAAATCTCAAGCCCTGGCACTGGCCGCCTGGCCGAACAGGCTCTCTTTCGCATGCCGGAACATCGGGTCGAAGGCGGTCCGCAAGGCCAGCCAACTGCAGAACGGCTGAATGTGCGCCTGAGACGTGATTGTTCGGATTACGGGATTGGTGACGGGTCTGCGGTCGGGGCATCGCCGACTTGAATGGAAGACCGTCAAAACTCCCGCCGCGACGAGACATTGCAGGACGACCATCCCCGAGGTGACATTTTCGGTTTTCTGCCGCAAGATCGTGCGTCGAGAACGCTGTGGCTGAAATGTCGTCAAGCTTCATCCCCGCCTCTCCGATCAACGATCTGGCGTCCTGGGCTGCGCAGAAGCCGGTGCCGGACGACGGTCGTCTAACGCCTGATCTCGTGGCGCTGGCGCAGTCCGGCGTCAGCGTGGCGCTCGCCAGCTGCGACCCGGACGGCCGCCTGGTCGTGGGCGTCGGTATCGGCTGCCGGATAAGGCCGGATGGAACGATCCGCGCCCTTCCCGGCCGCGCCGCCAACGCCGCATTGCTTGACGCCATTGCCGCGGGCGGCCGGATTGCCATCACGTTCCCCGGCGCTCCGGACCACCGGGCGTTTCAGGTCAAGGCCGCCTCGGCCACACTCCGCGAGGCGCTGTCCGACGACCTGCCCGAGATCGACCGCCAATGCGCCGTCCTTGCCGATGGTCTTGTCGAGATCGGGTTCTCGCGCGAACTGGCGGATGGCTATGTCGCCCACGACCCGGACGACATCGTCGCCATCGAGTTCCTGCCCGAACGGGTGTCCACCCAGACCCCCGGGCCCGGCGCGGGGGCGGAACTGACCCGATGGCCGCGCCCTGCCTCGATACACTGCGCCCGTCGCTGGAAGGCGTGGTGGCCTCGGTGATCGCCACCTGCGATGCCGAGGGGCTGCCCAACGTGTCGATGATCAGCCAGGTCCATTACGTCGATCCCGAGCGGGTCGCATTGTCCTGCCAGTTCTTCAACAAGACCCGGCGCAACCTTCTGGCCACGCGGCGGGCTTCGGTGCAGATCGTCGACCCCGAGACCATGCAGCAGCATCGCCTCGCGCTGGACTACGAGGAGATGCTGACCAGCAGCCCGCTCTTCGAGAACATGAAGGCTAAGCTTGCCGGGATCGCCTCCCATCACGGGATGGAAGGGGGTGTTCCTGCTGCTTGGCGCCGACATCTTTCGCGTGCTGGCGATCGAGCCGGTGCCGGGGCCGACGATCCCGCGCCGTACCCGGCACCGGCCGCTGCTCGCAGCCACCCGCCGCGCCTGCGCCGTCCTCGATGCCTGCACCGACCTGGAAGAGCTTCTGGACCACGCGACCGACGTGCTGGCGGCGCAGTTCGGCATCCGCCATGCCATGGTGCTGATGGCCGAGGATGGCGAGGATCGGCTCTGCGCCGTGGCCTCGCGCGGCTATCGCGCCTCGGGCGTGGGCGCCGAGGTGCAGTTCGGCGAAGGCGTGATCGGGGTCGCCGTCGCCTGCCGCTCGAGGAACCAGCTTAGCAGTCTTTGAGCATTCGTGAGCCTTTCGCGCAGGGTGTCTGAGGATGCGCAGCGCGGGGCCGGGGCGTACACCCCCGGCCATGCGGCGACGCGCTC
>NZ_DSDD01000015.1:0-2754 GCF_011048875.1 Rhodovulum sp. | reverse complement strand
GATACCGGCACCCATGCCTCGCTGCTGGACGCGGGCAATTTCGTGCGCACCCTGCAGGAGCGCCAGGGGTTGCAGATCGGCGCGCCGGAAGAGATTGCCTATCGCCAGGGCTGGATCGACCGCGCGGCGCTGATGGCGCATGCAAGAACCTTTGCCAAGACGTGCTACGGGGCGTTCCTGGCGCGACTGGCCGAGGGCGACTGATCCGCGCCTGGCTTGGCGGAAGGCAAGAACTTCAGGTTGCAGTGCAAAAAAGAAGGCCGACATTACGTCGGCCTTCCTGAAGTTATGTCCTGTCGGATCAGGCGTTCTGCTTGCGGCGGCGAACCGCGGCCAAGGCGCCCAGGCCGCCGAGCAGCAGGAAACCGGCTGCCGGCAGCGGCACGACACCGACGGCGGCGCCGTCAAGCGAGAAAGAGTCGTTCACAAAACCGTTGAGGTTCTGGATCGTGACGGTCGCCGAGGTGACCGCAGTCCCGAAGGAGATCACGATGAGTTGCTCGTTTGCGTTCAGCAGCCCGGTGAACTCAACCGGAGTGGCACCATCGGAGGAAACGGTGGCGATCGTTCCCGGAATATCAGCGATGTCCCTAAGACCGAAAACGATCTTGTTGAACGCGCCACCGGTCTCCAATGCCACGTTCCAGACAATCCCGAGCGTGTCGGCTGCGTTCAGCGACCACTCCCCGTTATCCGGCACCAGGTTCCCCTGTCCGTTAAAGCCGTTAAGATCGGGACCGAAGAGCGAAAGGGTGGTGCAGGGGCCACCGCCCGCTGCGACGCAGGTCGACCCGCTTCCGATACCACCGACGGTGTCGAACGTGCCGACAGAGGTGGCGAGCACGCCGGATAGCTCGCCTTCACCGATTGCCGGACCGGTGGTTTCAAAATCCTCGATGGCACCGAGGAGAGCTGCCGTCGCCGTGTTCCAGGCGCCGATGTCGAAGGCCGAGACGGAGATGGTGGACGCTTGTGCGGCACCGACCGTAAGCGCGGTTGCTGCCACAGCAGCCGCGAGATGTGCTTTGATGTTCATGAAGAACCCCCATTAAAATAAACTCCCCTCGTCTTGAATACAGGAGTTTTGGCATCCGCGCAACGGCGACGAGTGAACGGATCGTTAATTTCCGTCCCGGCGCTGCCCGAAGAACCGGAGATGCCCAAAATACAAGCGGCTCCTTCGGTAGGAGCGCCTTCCGCCCCCGGTCGTCATGGGCCACTGGTGTGAACAATCCGACGCCGTACCGCGTGCTTTGGGCCTTTTTCGTGGCCAATCAGCATGTGACCAATCAGCATCTTGTCAGAGGGGCCGCCGTCACATGTGCCCGTGCATCGAGTCGCAGGTGATCTGCAACAGCAGGCCGGGGGTCGGCGCTCTTGCATCTGGCGATGAAGGCTGGCGGCAGGGCGTCGGGCAGGCATGGAGGGAGGCTGTTCGGTCGATGCGGTTCCGGGGCCATGTCGCGTGAACGGTGCCCCTGCGGCTGGTGGGTGTCGGATCGCCGAACGCGTAGAATGCGCGCCCGGCCTCTGGCCGCTCGGGACGGCCAGTGCCAACCGGAGGCGAGCGATGCGGCGGCGTAGCGGGGCGTTTTTCAATTCTTGAAGTCATAAGCAAACGACCGTTTGTTATCGTGGGCAATGGTGTTCCCGGGGGAGCAGAGGGTCCGTTCTCCGCGTTCTGGACTTGAACTGAGCCGTTTCAGTGGCGGCATGCCTGGTGCAGAGCGTGCAGGGCAGCCGGGCCGAGGAGGCTGCAAATGCCGCAATCGAAAATCCCCCATGTCATCCGCGTAAATGTGCTATTCTGCGGATATGACGCGAAGTCCCATTGATCCCGGAACTGCCCATGACGACCCGCCGAGCCTGCCCTCGCCCTATGATCCGGCCCCGCGCCCCGAGGCCGAGCTGTGGTTCCTGCCCGAGGGCGATGCGCCCGGGCACGGGGCAGGGGAGGCGGTCGCGCTGGAGCTATCCCCCTGCCCGCAGCCGCACAGGGTTAGTCTGACCCCCGAGGCCTTCCTTGAAGCCGAAGCCGCACAGGCCGCAGCATTGGCCCGGGCCGCCGCGGCACTGGCGGCGCTGGATGAGGCCGTGCGGCGCAGCGGGCGAGGCATGGCCGAGCGGCTGGCGTTGATCGAGGCCGAGGCGATGCTGCGGGCCGAAGGCGGACCGGCCGGGCGCGAGGAGATCGCCCGCCACCTGGCCCAGGCGCTGCCCGCCGACCGCCACCGCCCCGACATCGCGCGCGCCGCCTGGGCGGTGCGTCGGCTGCTGGCCGCGCCCGGCCCGCCCGGGGAACTCAGGGCCTTTCTGGGCCTGCACAGGGTCGATTCAGCCGCCCTGCCCGAGGATCTCCAGCCCCGTCCAGTGGGGTCGGATTTCGACCTGGCCGCGGCTGCGTTCCAGCATGGCATGGGCGCGCTGGCCCCGGCCCATCCGCTGACCCGGGCCGCCTGGGGGTTCGAGCTGTGGCACCGGGCCGGGCTGTCGGCCGAGGGCGCGGTGGCCGAGCCCGCCACGGCGGCCGCGCGGATCGCGGCGCAGGAAAACCGCGCGCTCGGCTTCGCGCCGCTTTCCCCCGCCCGCGGCACATGGGAACGGCGCGGCACCGCCGAGGCCCGGCTGGCCCAATGGCTGCGGGCCGTCGATGACGGCGCGCGGGCGGCCATGCTGGAAATCGCCCGGGTCGAGACCTGGACCACCCGCGCCCGCGAGGCGGCGGGCGCGATGAAGGGCCGCGGCCCCGCCGCG
>NZ_DSDD01000022.1:0-2769 GCF_011048875.1 Rhodovulum sp. | reverse complement strand
GGCGCCCGAGGTGGGCTTGGTCATCGAGCCCCAGGTCGCCACCACCTCGCCCGCCGGGCCGATCAGCACCTTGTTGAAATTCCAGCGCGGGGCAAAGCCGTGCTCGGTCGCCAGCCAGCGGTAGAACGGATGCGCGTTGCTGCCCCTTACATGGGTGATCTCGGTCATCGGCAGGGTCAGGCCGAAATTGACATCGCAGAATTCCTTGACCTTCGCCTCGGAGGCCAGTTCCTGGTTGAAATCGTTCGACGGCACCGCCAGCACTACCAGCCCGCGCGGTCCATAGCGTTCATGCAGCCGCTGCAACCCGTCATATTGCGGCGTGAACCCGCATTGCGAGGCGGTGTTGACAACCAGCACCGGGCGGCCGCGATAGGCGTCCAGCGCGATTTCGCCGCCGTCGATCGAGGCGAAGGAAAACCCCTGCGCCGCCTCGGCAGAGGGGGCGGCGGCGGTCAGACCAAGCGAGAAAAGCAGGGCAAGCGGGCGCATCGGACAGGTCCATGGCTGCGGAAAGGCATGGAGGGGAAGTATCGCGCTGCGCCGCCCGGTCAAGCCTGCCCCGGTTGCATTCCCCGGCCCACTGTTTATCTCTTGGCAAGGATCTGCAAGGATGATTGACGGATGATCCGCTATTTGCTCGACTGCGCCAAGGGACACCGCTTCGAAAGCTGGTTCCAGTCGGCCGATGCCTTCGACAAGCTGCATGCCGCGGGACTGGTCGCCTGCGCGGTCTGCGGCAGCAGCGATGTAACCAAAAGTCTGATGGCGCCCGCCGTCGCTCCCGACCGCGCCCCGCCCGCGCGCCCCCTGTCGCAACCGGCCAGCCCCGCCGAACAGGCTCTGGCCGAACTGCGCCGCCGGATCGAGGCGGAATCCGAGGATGTGGGGCTACGCTTCGTGAAGGAGGCGCGCGACATGCATGAGGGCCTGGCGCCCCGGCGCGCGATCCGGGGCGAGGCGCGGCTCGACGAGGCCAGGGCGCTGATCGAGGAGGGCGTGCCCATCGCGCCGCTGCCCTTCATCCCCGGACGCAAGGCAAACTGAAGGACCCGACCATGCCCCCCCTGATCACCGGCGCCAATCGCGGCATCGGGCTGAGGCTCCTGCAGGACTACGCCGCCGAAGGGCTGGCCCCGATCGGCACCACGCGGGCCGACGACGCCCCCGCCGTCCCCGGCGCCCGGTGGGAGGTGCTGGACGTCACCGACGCGAAACAGCACCGGGCGCTGGCGGACCGCCTGAACGGCCAGCCCATCGACCTGCTGGTCTGCAATGCCGGGCAGTATCTCGACAAGCACGAGACGCTGGAAAACGGCTTTCCGCCCGCGATGTGGGCGCAGATGTTCGCCGTCAACGTCACCGGCGTGTTCCTGACGATCCAGACCCTGCTGCCCAATCTCCGGCGCGCCGAGCGGCCGCGAATCGTGATCCTGTCCTCGGCGATGGCCTCGACGGAACGCGCGCCGGGCGGATCCTACATCTATCGCGCGTCGAAGGCGGCGGCGCTGAACCTCGGCCGCAACCTCGCCACCGATCTGCGGCCGGTGGGCATCGCGGTCGGCATCTACCACCCGGGCTGGGTCAGGACCGACATGGGCGGGGCCGCCGCCGAGATCGATGTGGCCGAGGCCAGCGCCGGGCTGCGCGCGCGGTTCGAGGCGCTGAGCCTGGCCACCACGGGCTGTTTCGAGACCTGGGACGGTCGCCCGCATCCCTATTGATCTTGCCCTTGGCCGGACCTTGCCCTAGAGCGTCGCGGAATAATTCGGACGAAGGGCGCCAGATGCCGCTTTTGGTGATGAAATTCGGGGGCACCTCGGTGGGCGATCTGGCCCGCATCCGGAATGCTGCCGAAAAGGTCAAGCGCGAGGTCGAGCGCGGGTTCGACGTGATCGTCGTGGTCTCGGCGATGTCGGGCAAGACGAACGAACTGGTCGGCTGGGTCGAACAGACCTCGCCGCTGTTCGATGCGCGCGAATATGATGCCGTGGTCAGTTCCGGCGAGAACGTGACCGCCGGGCTGATGGCGCTGACGCTTCAGGAAATGGACGTGCCCGCGCGCAGCTGGCAGGGCTGGCAGGTGCCACTGAAGACGACGTCGGCCCATTCCGCCGCAAGGATCGAGGACATCCCGCGCGCCAATATCGACCAGAAATTCGCCGAAGGCATGAAGGTCGCGGTGGTCGCGGGCTTTCAGGGCATCAGCCCCGAGGGCCGGATCACCACGCTGGGCCGGGGCGGGTCCGACACGACCGCCGTGGCCTTTGCCGCCGCCTTCGACGCGGTGCGCTGCGACATCTATACCGATGTCGACGGGGTCTATACCACCGATCCAAGGATCGAGGGCAAGGCACGCAAGCTTGACCGCATCGCCTTCGAGGAGATGCTGGAACTGGCCAGCCTCGGCGCCAAGGTGCTTCAGACGCGCTCGGTCGAGCTGGCGATGCGCTACAAGGTGAAACTGAGGGTCCTGTCGAGCTTTGACGAGACCGACGAGAACTCCGGCACGCTCGTCTGCGACGAGGAGGATATTGTGGAACAGAACGTGGTTTCCGGCGTCGCCTATTCCCGCGACGAGGCCAAGATGACGCTGATCTCGGTCGCCGACCGCCCCGGCATCGCGGCGACGATCTTCGGCCCGCTCGCCCGCGCGGGCGTCAACGTGGACATGATCGTGCAGAACATCTCGGAAGAGGGGCGCACCGACATGACCTTTTCCTGCCCGGTCAACCAGGTGCCCCGCGCCGAGGACGCGATGGAAAAGGC
>NZ_DSDD01000164.1:0-2771 GCF_011048875.1 Rhodovulum sp. | reverse complement strand
TGACGCTGGCGCGCAACGGGCATGTCCGGGTCGAGGCGATCTCGGAACGCCTGCCCACGGCCTATCTGCGCGCGGCAGATGCCGTGGCGCTGGTCCTGTTCCTGATCCCGGTCTTCGGCCTGATGATCCGCGCCTACTGGCCGGAGCTTGCCTATTCCTGGTCGATCCGCGAAGGCTCGGTCGAGACCGGAGGCATGCCGGGGCTTTACCTTGTCAAGACCGCGCTGCCGGTCGCCGCGGCGATGATGATCCTGCAAGGCATCGCCCAGTTCCTGACCCCCAGGGTCAGCGGATGACCGGGGCCGAGGGCTTCCTGCTGGCGATGGGCCTTGGGCTTTTCGCGGGTATCCTGAGCGGCATCCCGGCGATGCTGGCGATCGCGGGCGTGCCGCTGGTCACGGCGCTGATCGCTGCGGTATTCGGGGTGTTCGACCTTTCCTTCCTGAACTTCTATCCCGCACGGGTCTGGGGGGTGATGTCGAACCGGCTATTGATGGCGGTGCCGCTCTTCATCCTGATGGGGGTGCTGCTGGAACGCGCGCGTCTGGCCGAGCGGATGCTGGGCGTTCTGGCCCGGCTGACCGGCGGATCGTCGCGCGGCATGGCGCTCAGCGTGCTGGCCTTTTCGGCGCTGATCGCGGCATCCACCGGCATCATCGGGGCGACCGTGGTGATGCTGGTGCTGATCGGCCTGCCCGCGATGCGCGCGGCGGGCGTGGACAAGCGGCTGGCGGCGGGGCTGATCTGCGCCTCCGGAACGCTGGGCCAGGTGATCCCGCCCTCGATCGTGCTGGTGTTGCTGGGCGACCAGATCGGCAATGTCTATCTCGAGGCGCAGCAACGCGCGGGCAATTTCGCCCCTGATGCCGTCTCGGTCGGCGATCTTTTCGCGGGCGCGCTGGTCCCCGGCCTGATGCTGGTGGCGTTTTACGCGCTCTACGTCGCGTTGCGGCTCAGGCCCCTGCCCGACGCAACCCGCGCCCCGCGCGACCCCGTGCCCCCGGCCGAAGTGCTGTTCACCTTCCTGCCGCCGGTCCTGCTCATCGTGGCGGTGCTGGGCTCGATCCTTGCGGGCGTCGCCACCACCACCGAGGCCGCGGGGCTGGGCGCGGTCGGCGCGCTGTTGCTGGCCGCCCATGCGGCCGAGCCGCTGCGCGCGGGCCGCTGGCTGATCGCGGGCGCGGGCCTCGCGGCGCTGGCGCTGGTGGGGATCGGCATGGGCGGCATGGGCCGCGCCGCGCCGGGCAGCCCCGCGGCGTTGGCGGCACTGGGTGCCGCGCTGGTGATCGGGCTGGGCACGCTCTGGGGCACGCTGTGGCTCTGGGCGGCGGGGCTTCTGCAAGGCGCGATGACCGGGACGATCCGCATCTCGGGCATGGTCTTCGGCATCGTGGTCGCGGCCTCGCTGCTGGCGCTGGTGTTCCGCGGCTTCGGCGGCGACCGGATGGTGGCCGAGATGATGGCGGCCCTGCCCGGCGGCACCTATGGCGCGATCGCGCTGGTGATGGTGCTGATCTTCCTGTTGGGCTTCCTGCTGGAGGCGGTCGAGATCATCTATATCGTGATCCCCCTGCTGGGTCCGCCGATCCTGAGCACCGACATTTCGCCGATCTGGTTCGCCATCCTGATCGCGATGAACCTGCAAACCTCGTTCCTGACCCCGCCCTTCGGATTTGCGCTGTTCTACTTCCGCTCGGTCGCGCCACCCGACATCACCACGCTCGACACCTATCGGGGCGTTATCCCCTTTGTCCTGTTGCAGTTGGCCGCTCTTGGGGTTCTGATCGCCTGGCCCGGGCTTGCCACATGGCTGCCGCACCAGGTTTTCCGCTGAGACCGAAGAGGACCGACATGGACCGCAGAACCTTCCTGACCACTGGCGCCGGTGTCGCCGCCGCTGGCACGCTGGCCGCCCCGGCCGTTGCGCAGGGCAAGATCACCTGGAACCTGCCCACCGCCTTTCCAAAGAACGCCCCCGCCGTCGGCACCAATGTCGTGACCTTCGCCGAGAAGGTCGCCGCGATGTCGGACGGCCGGCTCAGCTTTACCGTGCATGGCGCGGGCGAACTGGTGCCCGCCTTCGCGGTCGAGGATGCGGCTCAGGCAGGCAACGCGCCGGTGGGCCACGGGCCGACCTATTACGCGGCGGGCAAGAATCCGGCGCTGCACTGGTTCACGGGCGTTCCCTTCGGGATGACTTCGGCCGAGCATTTCGCCTGGCTGCGCTGGGGCGGCGGACAGGCGATCTGGGACGAGATCTATGCCCAGCGCAATCTCAAGCCCTTCTATTCGGGCAATTCCAACACCCAGTCCGGCGGCTGGTTCAAGCGCCCCGTCGAAAGCGTCGACAGCTTGCGCGGCATGAACATGCGCATCGCCGGGCTGGGCGGCGAGATCTACCGCAAGCTCGGCGTCAACGCGGTGCTGATGCCGCCGCCCGAGATCTTCCAGGCGCTGCAATCGGGCGCGATCGACGCCGCCGAATGGGTCGGGCCGATGCTGGATCAGGCGTTCGGGCTGCAAAAGCTGACGGATCTGTGCTATGTGCCCGCCTTCAACGAGCCGGGCGCGGGGCTGGCCATCGTCTTCAACGCCGATGCCTGGGCCGAACTGACTCCCGACCTGCAAGCGATCTGCGAGGCGGCGGGCTATGCCGCAGCCCTCGAGGTGCAGGCGCAGTTCGACTATTACAACGCCAGGGCAATGGCCGATCTCAAGGCGCAGGGCGTGCGGTTCCTGCCCTTCCCCGAGGACGTGATCGCCGCGCTGCG
>NZ_DSDD01000216.1:0-2777 GCF_011048875.1 Rhodovulum sp. | reverse complement strand
GCCCTTGACCGGCTGGCCGAACTGGCGGGCCATCGGCGCGGACCAGTCCACCCGCAGCCCGACATTCGCGGGCGCAAAGGGCGCAACCGGCACGCCCGCGGCCGAAAGCGGCCCCACCCAGGCACCATCAGAGCCCAGCCTTGCCCAACTCGCCCCGCCCAGCGCCAGGATCGTGACCCCGGCCAGCACCGCGCGCGGGCCTTCGGGCGTGTCGAACGTGACCGCCGCGCCGTCCCAGCCCGTCCAGCGCCAGCGCGGGCGCAACGTCACGCCAAACCCTTCAAGCCGCCGCAGCCACGCACGCAGCAGCGGCGAGGCCTTCATCGCCGTCGGGAAAACCCGTCCTGTGCTGCCGGTGAAGACCGGCTGGCCCAGCCCCTCGGCCCAGGCGCAGACATCCTCGGGGCCGAACGCCGCGATCATCGGGCCAAGCGGCCCGGCCGCCTCGGCATAGGCCGCGAGGAAACTCCCCGACGGCTCGGCCCGGGTCAGGTTCAGCCCCGACTTGCCCGCCATCAGGAACTTGCGCGCAGGCGCGGCCTTGGCCTCGGCGATCACCGTGGGGATGCCAGCCGCGCCCAGCGCCTCGGCCGCCATCAGCCCCGCAGGCCCCGCCCCGATCACCAGCGCCCCGATCCGCTCCATCACGCCGCCGCCCTCTTGCCGGACATGCGGGATGCACGGCCCCCGGCCGTCATTCGCCCGACGACCAGCAATCCGCGGGAACGACGAAAAGCGAAACCCGCTTGCCCCGCCAGGCCCCCATCTCGGGTGCGATCACACGGATCGGTTCCGCCCCCATGATGCAGGCGGGTGCCCCCCCTCCGGTCGCGAACAGAACGTCGCCCGCCAGCCCCTCGGGCAGCGGATGCCTCAGCGCGTAGTGATGCGGCGCCCGGCCCGAGGGCGGGACCGCATGCAGGGCAAGCCCGCTGTCGCGCGCCGAATAGAACAGGTCGGCCAGAAGGCTGCGGTTCTCGGACACGACGACGCCCAGACCGGCCTCGCGCGCGCCGCTCACGATCTCGGCCGACATCTCGTCAAGGCCGAGATACCGTTCCAGCAGCGGCTTGCCCCTGGGCGCGGCCTGGTCGGCAAAGACCCCCAGAACCGGCAGCGCCAGCGCCACCGTGCCGTTCATCGCGAACGAGGCCACGCGCCAGCGCGGGGAAAGCCGGGGCAGGACGGCCAGCGTCCCCGCCAGATAGGCCGCCGCCGCCCAGTTTGCATAGGCCCCCGACAACAGCGCCTGCCCCGACACGATCACCAGCGGCGGCAGCGCAAAGACCAGCAACAGCCGCCGCGCGCCATCGCCCGCGCCGCGGCGCAGGACAAGCCAGACCAGCGCGCCGAACAGGACCGGGCCGAAGACCGCGAACTGGCTGGCCAGGAACTCGGCCAGTCCGGCAAGGTTCAACCCCGCCCGGCTGCCCGGGTCACGTACCCAATCGGCATTGTCCAGCGTGTGATGGACCGTGGTCAGCCCGTTCACCAGGTTCCAGACCACGTTCGGCGCAATGGTCAGCGCGAACAGCCCCAGCGCCGTCAGCCCGTCGCGCAGCGCAGGCCGGGCACTGCGGAAGATCAGCCCCGCCAGAATGGCCGAGATCAGGTAATAGATCGCGGCATATTTCGACAGGAAGGCCAGCCCCAGCGCCACACCCGCGACCACCGCCCAGACCCGCCCGCCGCCCCGCAAGAGCCTGAGCCAGCCGCCCAGCGCCAGCGCAAGGAAGGGGAACATGATCGTGTCGGTCGAGATCAGGATCGACCCCACCGTCACCATCGGCAGCGTGACATAGCCCAGCGCGACCCATAATGCCGCCCGCGCCCCCCAAAGCCCGGCGGCGATCCAGCCCAGGATCAGCGCGGTCGCGCCATGAAACAGCGGCGCGGGCAACCGCACCCAGAACGGCGCATCGCTGCCCGCCAGTTCGGTCGCCGCCCGGATCACCCAGCCCACCATCGGCGGCTTGGAATAGTAGCCCAGCGCCAGCTCCCGACCCCAGAGCCAGTATTGGGCCTCGTCCACGAACAGGTCCATGCGGTTGAACCACAAGAGCGCCACCCGCGCCGCCGTCACCGCGAGGACGGCCGCGGCCGCCGGGATCAGCCAGCCCCCGGGCTCAGGCGTTGCGGCGGTTTGCATGGATCAGCCAGAGATTCCGGGAATAGATGATGATGCCCATGGACTGGCCGAGGATGAAGACCGGATCCTTGCGGTAGACCGCATAGGCGAACAGGATCGCGCCCCCCGCCAGCGAGAAATACCAGAACGCCAGCGGCACCACCGAATCCCGGGCGCGCTCTGATGCGATCCATTGCACGAGGAAGCGCGCCGTGAACATCAACTGCCCGCCCAGCCCGATCATCACCCACCAGAATTCGGTCCAGCTTGCGACCGCCAGGAACGCAAAGACCGTCTCAAACGACATTGCCGGTGTCCTCGCTGGCGCGTGCCTTCTTGCGCCGCTTGATCAGCCAGGCGACCCCGACCAGATCATGCAGGCCGACCAGCGCGCGTTGCAGGTTGTTGTAGTTCGACCGCCCGGCACGGCGCTCGCGATGGCTGACATCGACCAGCGCCACTTCCCATCCGTCGCGGCGGAACAGCGCGGGCAAGTAGCGGTGCATGTGGTCAAAATAGGGCAGCGCCAGAAAGGCGTCGCGCCGGAAGCCCTTGAGCCCGCAGCCGGTATCGCGGGTGCCGTCGCGCAGAATCCGCGCCCGCAGCGCATTGGCCAGCCGCGAGGCCCAGCGTTTCGACGCCGTATCCT
>NZ_DSDD01000262.1:0-2780 GCF_011048875.1 Rhodovulum sp. | reverse complement strand
TTTCAAGCAGATGGACTGAAACGAGAAGGGCGGCCCCGGGGGCCGCCCTTTCCACGATTGTCGCCTCGCCGCGCTTCAGGCCGCAGTCTTCCTGCGCCGCTTCAGCGCGGCCAGACCGCCCAGCAGCAGCCAGCCCGCGGCAGGAAGCGGGACGGGTGTCATCATTCCCGTTCCAAGAACGGCGTAATTGCTAAGGCCCTTGCCGTTCGCCGTCTGGAAGTCCAGCCAACCGCTCAGACCGTTATCATACTTGTAGGCGGCCCACTGATTACCGGATTTCAAGAGCACAGCGACGGTCTGATAGTAGTTCTCGGCGATGTCGAACCAGCCGGCCTTGGCGTCCGACTGAATGTTCTCGAAGTTCTCTTCCTTCTGGAATTCGGTCCAGTTGGTTATACCGAACAAACCGGTAAGAACCGTGCCATCCGTATACTCGAACTTGTCCGAATTCTCGTTGATCTGCTGCACGTTCCCCTTGGACAGACCGAAGCACTCATTCGCATCCGGATCGACGTCGACTACCTTGTTGCACGTCCCATTCCCTACATACAGGGTCGCCGCCGACGCCCCACCCGCCATCACAACCGCAGCAACCGCAGCCGCTGCTGTAACCGCTGCTGTCGTCTTCAAGATATTCGTGCTATACCCCTCACATGCACGCGGCAACGCCCCTCGCCTGCCATCAGCAAACATGGCGGAAATGCGACGATTTTCGTCCATCTCAAACAGGAAACCGCGCGGTCCCGCCGTTTTTCAACCCAGACCTGTGCTCGACGTCCGGGTGACGCGACGGCAGTTCTCCTGTGCACAATAGCCAGCCGCGACATTCTCACCCTTCGGTTGTTTCTTGCGAATCGCTCCGGCCCGAAGCCCCGCGCCGCGCGAAACGCTTGCCGCACCGGGCGTTTCCTGCTGACAATGCGCAGGCATGCGACCGCCGGAGGGCCATCCCGATGACCGCCACCGCCCCCGACTTCACCATCGGCATCGAAGAGGAATACCTGCTGGTCGACGCCGACACCTGCGCCCTGGTCGAGGCGCCCAAGGAACTGATGGAGGCCTGCATGGCCGACCTCGGGTCCCAGGTCACGCCCGAATTCCTGCAATGCCAGATCGAGGTCGGCACCCGCGTCTGCGCCACCGTGCCCGCGGCCCGCGACGACCTGCGCCGCCTGCGCGCCACGGTCGCCAGGCATGCCGCAGCCCACGGCCTTGCCCCCATCGCGGTTTCCTGCCACCCGGTCGCCGACTGGAAGGACCAGCACCACACCGACAAGGACCGCTACAACGATCTGGAACGCGCGCTGGCGGGCGTCGCGCGGCGCATGCTGATCTGCGGGATGCATGTCCATGTCGGCATTCCCGACCCCGACCAGCGCATCGACCTGATGGCGCAGATGTCCTATTTCCTGCCGCATCTTCTGGCGATGTCGACCTCGTCGCCCTTCTGGCAGGGGGCGGATACGGGGCTGGCCTCCTACCGGCTGACGGTGTTCGACAACCTGCCCCGCACCGGCCTGCCGCCGCGCTTCGAAAGCTGGTCGGATTACGAACGTTCCGTCGGCGCGCTGGTGGGTATGGGCCTGATCGAGGACGCCACGAAAGTCTGGTGGGATCTGCGCCCCTCGGCCCGGTTTCCCACGCTGGAAACCCGCATCTGCGATGTCTCGCCCCGGCTGGAACATGCGCTGTCGATCGCCGCGCTGACCCAGTGCATCGCGCGGATGCTCTGGCGGCTGGCCGGGCGGAACCAGCGCTGGCGCGTCTATGAACGCTTTCTGGTCGGCGAAAACCGCTGGCGGGCGCAGCGCTATGGCGTAAGCGAGGGGCTGATCGATTTCGGCCGCAAGCAGGTCGTGCCCTTCCCCGAACTGCTGGACGAACTGATCGCCCTGCTTGAACCCGACGCCGCGGCGCTGGGCTGCTGGGCCGAGCTGCAGGCCGCGCGCGACGTGATCGCCGACGGCACCTCGGCCGACCGCCAGCGCCGCGTCCATGCCGCGGCCCTCGCCGCGGGCAAGACCGCCGACGCGGCCGTGGCGGACGTGATCCGCGCCTTGATCGAGGAATACAACGCCGATCTGTGACGCCCGGCCCCCTTGCATTCGCGCCGGGCAGCCTGTCAAATGAACGCACGTTCATTAATTGCGGGGAGGAGCAATGGATTTCGCACTGACCGAGGAACAGGTCGCGATCTTCGACATGGCCCGCGCCTTCGGCACCGAGGAAATCGCCCCCCATGCCCGCGCATGGGAGGCCGAGGGCACGATCCCGCGCGCCCTCTGGCCCAAGCTCGGCGCGCTGGGCCTTGCGGGCATCTATGTGAGCGAGGAGTCCGGCGGGTCGGGCCTTTCGCGGCTTGACGCGACGCTGGTCTTCGAGGCGCTGTCGATGGCCTGCCCCTCGGTCGCGGCCTTCCTGTCGATCCACAACATGTGCGCGCGGATGCTCGACAGTTTCGGCAGCGACGAACAGAAGGCGCGGTTCCTCGCCCCGGCGCTGAGCATGGAGACGGTCTTTTCCTACTGCCTGACGGAACCGGGATCGGGCTCGGACGCGGCCGCGCTCAAGACCCGCGCCGAACGCACGAACGAAGGCTACAGCCTGACCGGCACCAAGGCCTTCATCTCGGGCGGCGGCTATTCGGACGCCTATATCGTGATGGCCCGCACCGGCGCGGATGGCCCCCGGGGCATTTCCGCCTTCCTCGTCGAGGATGGCACGCCGGGGCTGTCCTTTGGCGGACTCGAGGACAAGATGGGCTGGCGCTCGCAACCCAC
>NZ_DSDD01000132.1:0-2793 GCF_011048875.1 Rhodovulum sp. | reverse complement strand
GTGCTGTCGCGCATCGCGCTGCCGCGCATCGCGGCCGTTCTGGCCGAGCGCCAGGGCACGATCTCGAACGACATCATCGCCGCGGACGAGCTGAAGCTGAAGGCGCAGGAAGCCGAGCGGGCCTATGAGAAGGCGCTGTCCGATGCCCGTGCCGAGGCGCAGCGCATCGTCGCCGAGACGAAGGCCGAGATCAAGGCGGACCTCGCCGCGGCCACCGCCCGGGCGGATGCCGAGATATCGGCGCGTGCCGCCGAGGCCGAGAAGCAGATCGCCGAGATCCGCGAGAACGCGATGGAAAGCGTGACCATCGTCGCCCGCGCGACGGCTGGCGAACTGGTCGCGGCGCTGGGCTTCCAGGCCGACGAGGCCGCGGTGACCGCGGCGGTCGACGCCAGGGTGAAGGGGTGAGGGGCATGAAGAAACTCGCAATCGCGGCCAGTCTTGTCGCCAGCCCGGCCTTCGCCGCGTCGGGGCCGTTCTTCTCGCTCTACAATACCGATTTCGTGGTGCTGCTGTCCTTTCTCGCCTTCATCGGCGTGCTGGTCTACCTGAAGGTGCCCGGCAAGCTGGCGGGGATGCTGGACAAGCGCGCGGAGGGGATCCAGCGCGAGCTGGACGAGGCGCGTGCGCTGCGCGAAGAGGCGCAGTCGGTGCTGGCCTCCTATGAGCGCAAGCAGAAGGAGGTCCAGGAGCAGGCCGAGCGCATCGTCGCGAGCGCCCGCACCGAGGCCGAGGCGGCCGCCGCGAAGGCCAAGGAAGACCTGAAATCCACGATCGAGCGCCGCCTTGCGGCCGCCGACGAGCAGATCGAGTCGGCCAAGGCCAGCGCGGTGCGCGAGGTGCGCGACCGGGCGATCACCGTGGCGGTGGCGGCTGCGCGCGAGGTGGTGGCCCGGCAGATGACCGACGCCTCCAACGATCGTCTGGTCGATGCGGCCATCGGCGATGTTCAGGCCAAGCTCAAGCTGCACTGAGCGGCGGAACAGGACAGCAGGACGGCCCGGCAGGGAACTGCCGGGCCTTTTGCGTTGCGCGGGCCGGGATGGTCAGCCGCGGGCGGTGACCTGCTCCAGCCGCTGGCGGGCGATTTCCTCGTTGCGTTCCGATTGCAGGTGGTCGGCCAGCGTGGTCTCGACATAGCTCAGATGCCGTTCCACCGCGGCGCGGGCGGCGGGGGCGTCGCGGGCTTGAAGCGCGTCGTTGATCGCGCGGTGCTGGTCCAGCAGCATCGCCCGCGTGGTGCGCTGGCGGAACATGATCTGGCGGTTGTAGAAGACACCCGCGCGCAACAGGTCGAACATGGCCCGCATGACATGCAGCATCACCAGATTATGCCCCGCCTCGATGATCGCGAGGTGAAATTCGGCATCCAGACGGGCCTCGTCTGCCGGGTTGCGCTTGGCATGCGCGGTCTCCATCCGGCGGAAGATGGCGTCGATCACGGCAAGATCTGTGTCCGAGCCGCGGCGGGCGGCGCGTTCGGCGGCCATCGCCTCGACGTCGCGGCGAAAGGCGATGTAGTCGAACAGCGCCGCGTCATGGCGGGCGAAAAGCTGGACCAGCGCCTCGGGGAAGGCCGCACCCAACACTTCGGCCACGAAGAGGCCCGCGCCGGGGCGGCTGAGCAGAAGGCCGCGATCCCGCAATTCGGCGATGGCCTCGCGCAGCGAGGGGCGCGAGACGCCCAGCTTGTCCGACAGGTCGCGTTCCGAGGGCAGCCGTTCGCCCGGGCGCAGGATGCCGCGCAGGATCAGAAGCTCGATCTGGCGGACCACGGCGCCGGAAAGCTTTTCGGGGTGAACCTTCTGGAAGGGCATGGCCGAACTCCCTGAAACTGGTCAGAAGATATGACCACTTCGGGGCGGCGGCAACGGCCAATGCGCGTTCTCCCCGCCGGTCGGACCGGCGGGGACGCGCCCGGGTTCAGGTTGTCGGGCGGATAACGATTTCGACCCGGCGGTTCTGCGCCCGGCCTTCGGGCGTCAGGTTCGAGGCGACGGGTTGGTCCTCGCCCCGGCCATAGGCGCGGATGCGCCGCGGATCGACGCCCGATCCGGTCAGCACCGCCGCGACCGAGCCTGCCCGGCGCGAGGACAGGTCCTGGTTGTAGCTGGCCGACCCGGTGTTGTCGGTATGGCCGATGATGTCCACGGTCGAGTTGGGATACTGGTTCAGGTTGCGCGCCAGCGCCCGCAGATCCTCACGCAGGTCGGGCCGGACCGTGGCGCTGTCGATGGCGAAGAGGATGTCCTGCGGCATGGTCACGACCAGTTGCGAGCCGGTATTGACCACGTTGATCCGGTCATTGCCCATGTCGCGGCGCAGATCGGCCGCCTGCCGGTCGAGCCTGCTGCCGATCGCCGCGCCTGCCGCGGCCCCGATCGCCGCGCCGACCAGCGCATCGCGTTTGTCGCGTTTGCCGCCATCGGTGACGGCCATGCCGGTGACCGCGCCAAGGCCCGCGCCGATCAGCGCGCCTTCCTTGGTGCGCTGGCGGGGATCGCCGGTATCGGTGGTGGTGGGCGTACAGGCCGCCAGCGCCAGCGCGCCGGACGCGGCCAAAAGAAGGGGGGATTTCGCTCGCATCGGTTCTGCCTCTTGCTTCAGGCCCGGCTGATCCGGACGTCGCGTGCGAATATAATGGCTCTGGCGCGTCGATGCGAGGAAATACAGGGCCTGGGCAACAAGTTGCCGATCACGGGTTCGTGGCAGGGGCCTCGGCGCGGGCGGCTTCCCAGGCCAGCATCGCGCGCTTGACCGGCAGGCCCCAGTGATAGCCGCCCAGCCCGCCGC
>NZ_DSDD01000215.1:0-2811 GCF_011048875.1 Rhodovulum sp. | reverse complement strand
GCTGGTGGTCGAGCGGGGACTGGCTTCGCGGCCAACGTTGTCGCGCTTCACGGCCATCATGGCACAGGCAGACAACCTCAAAGTGCTCCGTGACGGCGTGCTGCAACTCGCCGCGCGCGGGCTGCGGGCCGAGAACGGCGGGCGCAAGCGCCCGCGGGTGACGCTCGACGTCGACAGCCTGCCGATCGAGGTGCTTGGGCACCAGCCGAAGGCGGAGTGGAACGCCCACTACCACGCCCGCATCTACCACCCCTGATCACCTCCATCGCCGAAACCGGCGACATGCTGGACGGGCGCCTGCGGCCGGGCAAAGTCGGCACTGCGGATGGGGCGCTGGACGTGGCTCCCGACGTGGTGGATCGGGCACAGGTCGGGCTGTGCAAGGTGGCGATGGTGCGCATGGATGCGGGCTTTCCCTCGGCGACGCTGCTGGCAGGTCTGGAGGCCCGGAACATCGACGATGTCGCCCGACTGCGTGCCAACCCCGCGCTGGACCGTGAGGCCGCTCCCTACATGAAACGACCGCGCGGCCGACGCCCCCACATGCCGCGCCTGTGGACCCAAGTGCTGTAGTATCGGGCCGAGAGCTGGGACAGACCCCGCCGGGTGATCCTGGTGGTCAAGGAGCGCCCCGACGATCTGCTGCTCGACCGCTTCTTCCTCGTCAGCTCGCTCACCTGGCGGCAGATGACGAGCTGCGAGGTGCTCGAACATTAGCGGGAGCGCGGCAAGGCAGAGGGTCACATGGGAGAGTAGAAGGACGTTCTCGCCCCGGCGCTCTCGTCACAAACCGCCCCAAGACCCATGTGCGCGGCCGCAAACTGCGCTCGACCACCCCGGCGATCGACGCCTTCGCCTGCAACGAGGTCAGGATGCTGATCTCGATGATGGCCTATCAGTTGAAGCACATCGCCCGCCGCGCCATGGCGCGCGCCACCGGCACCGGCTGAAGCCTGCGCCGCCTGCGCGAGCGCCTCCTGCGTGCCGGTGCCAGGCTGATCATCTCGGCACGGTGCATGACGTTGACACTCTCCACCGCCGCCGCCGGCTTCCGGGCCATCCTCTGGCCCGAGGTCAGCGGCGATGAGAACGCCTTCGCACAGATGGCGGCCGCGGCGGTGGGTCTGGCGCTGCTGGGGCTTGTGCGGGCGCGGCGGGACGCGGCGATGCAGACATGGCCTTGTGGGCTTCACTAGATCGGCCATGGCCTGTGCACTCCGTCCTGCAGAGAAGGGAAGCCGCGAAAACGCCCACGCCGAAGGCCGGTCCCGGACCCGGACAAAATGTTGCGGTCGCGATACTTGATAAAAACCGTAAGGTAAGTTTTACTAATTTGCGAATCGGCCCCAAGCCAGACGCCAGGGGAATCGCAAAAAACTCCGGCGAAGGCCATCCGCCTCGCCCAGACCGACGAGGATCCCATGCGTCTTGAACTCCGACTTCCGCTTTCGCTTGCTGCCCTTATCGGGCTTGCCGGTGCGGCATTTGCCCATACGCCGCTGTGTTCCTGCTATGACAATGGCGACGGCACGGTGCTGTGCGAGGGCGGGTTCTCCGACGGGTCTTCGGCCGCCGGGGTCAAGATGTCGGTGGTGGACGGCTCGGGCGTCGCCCTGATCGAGGGGGCAATCGACGCGAATGGCGAATTCGTGTTCGACAAGCCCGAAGGTGACTTCAGCGTGATCTTCGACGCAGGCGAAGGCCACCGCATCACCATTTCCTCCGACGCGATCTATTGAGGGAAGTGCTATGAACCGCCTTTTCGCTGCCGCGCTTGCCGCCGCGCTTGCCACCCCCGCCGCCGCGCATTTCCAGCTGATCTATGCTCCCGACCCGAATATCGAGGCCCCGGGCGATGTCACGCTCAAGCTGATCTTCTGGCACCCGATGGAGAACGGGCACGCCATGGACATGGGCGCGCCGCAGGAATTCTTTTATGCCTTCCGCGACGAGCGCACCGACCTGCTGCCCAGTCTTGCGCCGATCACCTTCAAGGGTGCGGATAACGAGGCCGCAGCCTATGAGGCCACGCTGCCCGTCCGGCGCAATGGCGACTACATCCTCGCGCTGACGCCCGCGCCCTATTACGAGGAGAGCGAGGACATCTACATCCAGCAGATCACCAAAGTCTTCTTCAACAAGGCGGGCCTGCCGACCGGCTGGAACGAGCCCCTTGGCCTGCCGACCGAGATCGTGCCGCTGAACAAGCCGACCAACATCCTTGTCGGTTCCACCTTCTCGGGGCAGGTTCTGTCCGAAGGCAAGCCCGTGGCAGGGGCCGAGATCGAGATCGAGTATCTGGCCGCCGAGCCCGACATGGAGACCAACACCGTCGGCGAGGCCACGGTGGGCGAGGCGCCGGGCGGCACGCTGGTGGCGATCACCGATGCCAACGGCGTCTTTACCTTCGGGATCCCGCGCGCCGGACATTGGGGCTTTGGCGCGCTGGGCACCGGCCCCGAGACCGAGCATGAGGGCAAGGAACTCAGCCAGGACGCGGTGATCTGGATCAAGGCCTACGACCTCGAATAGGCGTTACCTGAAGAGGGGGCGGCGTCCTGTGCCGCCCCCGGTCCGTCCCCGCGATCGCTGTCCAGCCGCCGACGGGAGGCCCAAGGCGCGTAACGCCACGCGCGGGCTTCAAGGAAACGGCTCCCCAGGCAGATCGGATCCCAAGACATGAAACGCGCATTTTTCGGCCGCAACGGATGGGGCAGACGTCGTCGGGGCGCTGGCGGCGGGCATGCGAATGGCTGCCGGGCCTGTGCGGATGGCTGCAGCCTTGACGCGCTGGCGCCCGGAACCACCTGC
>NZ_DSDD01000077.1:0-2814 GCF_011048875.1 Rhodovulum sp. | reverse complement strand
CCTGGAGCCAGGTCACGCTACCATCCTTGCGGACCCGCGGGAACTGGTCGGTGAAGGATTTGCCGCCGGCCAGGTCCTGCCAGAAGCGGCGGTAGTCCTCGGTCTGCGCATGGGTCCGGTCGATGAACATCGAATGGTGCCTGCCCGCGACCTCGGACAGGGAATAGCCCACCGTCTTAAGAAAATTCTCGTTCGCGGTCAGGATCGTCCCGTCCGGTTCGAACTGGATCGTCGCATGGGTCCGGTCGATGACCGACATGAAGGTGGCCGCCATATGTGCCTCGTCGGCAACAGGAGCCGCCTTTTTCGCCTTGAAGAACATTCCCGAATTCCCTGGCCGGTTCGCCGCTTTCCCGAACTCTTGTCGATTACCCCTAAGAAGAGGTTTAGATGTCGAACAATTCGGGGAGTTTTCCGGTCGCGGCCGGGGCGGGATTATGCAGCCCGGCGGGGGCTGCGGCGGTGGGGCGGCGTTCAGGCGTTGAACAGGAAATGCAGCACGTCGCCGTCCTGCACGACATAGGCCTTGCCCTCGGCGCGCATCTTCCCGGCATCCTTGGCCGCCTGTTCGCCGCCCAGCGTGACGTAATCGTCATAGGCGATGGTCTCGGCCCGGATGAAGCCACGCTCGAAATCGCCATGGATCACCCCGGCGGCCCTGGGGGCGGATGTGCCCTGCGCGATCGTCCAGGCGCGGGCTTCCTTGGGGCCGACGGTGAAATAGGTCTGCAATCCCAGAAGCTTGTAGCCCGCCTTGATGAGCCGGTCGAGCCCGGCCTCGTCCAGCCCCAGCTCGGCCAGGAACTCGCGCGCCTCCTCGGGGTCAAGCTGGCTGATCTCTTCCTCGATGCGCGCCGAGATGACCACGGAGGCCGCGCCCTGGGCCTCGGCCATGCGGGCGACGGCGGCGGAATGGGCATTGCCCTCCGCGGCCTCGGCCTCGGAGACGTTGCAGACGTAAAGGACGGGTTTCGCGGTCAGAAGCTGGAGCATGTCCCAGAGGCGGGCATCCTCGTCGGCGACCTGGACGGTGCGGGCGGGCCGGCCCTGTTCCAGCGCGGCGAGTGCGGTTTTCAGCAGGCGTTCCTGCGCGATGGCCTCCTTGTCGCCGCCCTTGACCTTGCGCACGAGGTTCTGAAGCCGTCGCTCGATCGATTCCATGTCGGCGATCATCAGCTCGGTCTCGATCACCTCGGCATCCGCCACCGGGTCCACCCGGCCCTCGACATGGGTGACGTCATCATCCTCGAAACAGCGCAGGACATGAGCGATGGCGTCGCATTCGCGGATATTGGCCAGGAACTGGTTGCCCAGGCCCTCGCCCCTGGAGGCGCCCTTCACCAGCCCCGCGATATCGACGAAGGTCATCCGCGCGGGGACGATCTGTTTCGATCCGGCGATGGCGGCCAGCTTGTCGAGCCGCGCATCAGGCACCGCGACCTCGCCCACATTGGGCTCGATCGTGCAAAAGGGGAAATTCGCCGCCTGCGCCGCCGCGGTGCGGGTCAGCGCGTTGAACAGCGTCGACTTGCCCACATTGGGCAGCCCCACGATTCCGGTCTTGAAGCCCATCTGCTGTCTCTCCCGCCGAGGTCCGCGCGCATGTAGGGGCTGGCGGTGGGCGGCGTCAAGCGACGCGGCGGCCAAAGCGCCCATTGATTTTCCCCGCCCACTGCCGCAAACCGCGTGCGACAGGACCGGGGGAGGACAGACATGACCCGCATCGACGCCAGGTTCGCCGCGCTGAAAGCCGAGAGCCGCAAGGCCTTTGTCGCCTATGTGATGGCGGGCGATCCGGATTACGCGACCTCGCTGGAGCTGGTGCAGGGGCTGCCGGGCGCGGGGGTGGACATCATCGAACTGGGCATGCCCTTTACCGATCCGATGGCGGACGGGCCGACGATCCAGTTGGCCGGGCAGCGCGCGCTGGAGGGCGGGCAGACCCTGCAGAAGACGCTGGACATGGCGCGGGCGTTTCGCGCGAGCGATGACGAGACGCCGATCGTGATGATGGGATATTACAATCCGATCCATAACCGGGGCGTGGAGCGGTTCCTGGCCGATGCGAAGGAGGCCGGGATCGACGGGCTGATCGTGGTGGACCTGCCACCCGAGGAGGATGAGGAGTTGTGCATCCCCGCGCAGGCGGCGGGGCTGAACTTCATCCGGCTGGCCACGCCGACGACCGATGACAAGCGCCTGCCCGAGGTGCTGCAGAACACCAGCGGGTTCGTCTATTACGTCTCGATCACCGGGATCACCGGGGCGGCGGCGGCCGAGGCGGCGGATGTCGGCCCCGAGGTGGCCCGGATCAAGGCGCGGACCGATCTGCCGGTGATCGTGGGCTTCGGCATCCGCAGCCCCGAGACGGCCGAGGCCATCGCCGCCGTGGCCGATGGGGCGGTGGTCGGCTCGGCCATCGTCAAGCTGGTCGAGGAGGGCCGCCCGGTGCCCGAGATCCTCGACTATGTCGCGGGGCTGGCCGAGGGGGCGCACCGGGCCTGATTACAGAGTATGAAAGCAGAGCCCTTGTAATGACTCTTTTCACGGATCGAGAGACAGGACCGCGGCCCAGAACCGTGACCACTATTGATCGCCGCGTTGAGCGGGCGTTTGCGGCAATGCTACGCGGTTTCCAAAACCGAGACGCCTTCGGGATCGACTTCCGGAACGTCTGATAAACGGCTTCGCCAGCGCCGAGATGGCTGCCTGAGCGCTTCGGCCGCTGCGAGACGGAGTTTTTGTGGCTCGTTTCGTGTTTTCAGGCCCGCCAGATGGGCGGTCTGGCAGATTTCGGGCAGACTCGTCCTCATG
>NZ_DSDD01000363.1:0-2817 GCF_011048875.1 Rhodovulum sp. | reverse complement strand
TTTTTGATCAGAGGGGACGCCATGTCCGGCAAAACGCTGACACGAATGGATTTGACCGAAGCGGTGTTCCGCGAGGTGGGCCTGTCACGCAACGAATCCGCCGACCTGGTGGAGAGCGTCCTGCAGCACATGTCGGATTCGCTGGTGCGCGGCGAGACAGTCAAGATCTCGTCCTTCGGCACCTTCTCGGTGCGGGAAAAGGCGGCACGGGTCGGCCGCAATCCGAAGACCGGCGAAGAGGTGCCGATCCTGCCGCGACGGGTCCTGACCTTCCGTCCCTCGCATCTGATGAAGGACCGCGTGGCCGCCGGAAATTCCGAGCGGAAGGACTAAGGTTCCGTTCCAGATGGAAAAATCCCCCGAAGCCTTCCGCACGATCAGCGATGTGGCGGCGTGGCTGGACACGCCCGCGCATGTACTGCGGTTCTGGGAAAGCCGGTTTTCCCAGGTCAAGCCGGTCAAGCGCGCAGGCGGGCGGCGCTATTACCGGCCGGCCGACATGATGCTGCTGGGCGGGATCAAGAGGCTCCTGCACGAGGACGGGCTGACCATCCGCGGGGTGCAGAAGATCCTGCGCGAGGAAGGGGTGAAATTCGTCTCGGCCCTGTCGCCGCCGCTGGAGGAAGGGGCGCCCGGGCTGCTGATCGAGGGCCATGCCGAGCCGGTCGAGGCGGTCGAGGCGGTCGCCAAAGCGCCGCTGCCCGGGGACGACTCGCCCGCCGAGATGGCAGAGGCCGACGAGGCCCCGATGCAGGAGGATGCCGAATCCGAGGCCACCGAGATCCTGCCGCTGGCGTTCCGCCCCCGGCCCGAACCGGACGAGGCGATCCTGCCCGGGCTCGATCTTGCGGCCGGGGCGCGCCCCGCACCGGAGGCCGAGGCGGCGATCCCCAGCTTCCGCCGCCATCCCCGCCCGCCGGTCGGGGAAGAACCCGCCGCCACCCTGCCCTTCGAGGCCGCGCCGGAGACATCCGCGGAGGAGCCGGTCGCGGCCCTTGCGGAGGCCGACTTGCTGCTCGGCCCGGAGCCCGAGGTCGCGCAGGACCCGGTCGAGGCAGAGCCGGAACCGGAGCCTGAACCCGAAGCCCATGCCCCGGCGGCCGGTCCGGCCGAACCCGGGCCCGAGGCGGAGGCGCCGGAACAGGCCGGGCCCGACATCCTGTCCGAGGCCGCCCCGGAGCTGGAAGCGCAACCGGAGGCCGAACCGGAGCCGGAACCGTTGGCCGAACCGGTGGCCGAGCCCCCTGCCCCGGCGATTGCGCGGCCCCTCGGCACGGGAATCGCCCGCAGCGATCCGGCCGATGACGACCCGGCCTTTGCCCCGGTCGCGCCACCGCTGCGCACGCTGATCCGCAGCCCCGCGCTGCGTCAGGCGCTGGCTGCCGAACGGGACCGGGCCGGGCAAGCGCTGGCGCGGCTTCAGGCGCTTGTCGAGCGGATGGCGTCCGCCGGGCAATAGGCCGATCGCGGCGGCGGGCGGGGTTTTTGCCGCTTGCCCCCGCCGTCAGACATGCTAAGAACGCCTCCGTGTCGGGCTATGGCGCAGTCTGGTAGCGCGTCCGTCTGGGGGGCGGAAGGTCGCAGGTTCAAGTCCTGCTAGCCCGACCAAAATTACACCCGCCCGCGCGCCCTTCCGGGCCGCGGGCGGTGGTGTTTTCGGCAGCGGGACTTGCAACAGTCGGAGGCGATGCGATGACCGGACCCGGCGTGCTGCCCGCGCAGCAGATCCGCGCACTGATCGAGGCGGGCGCGATCGGCCTGAGCGCGCCCCTGGATGACGGGCAGGTGCAGCCCGCTTCGCTGGATCTGCGGCTGGGGGATGTCGCCTACCGGATGCGCGCCTCGTTCCTGGCGGGTGCGGGGGCGACGGTGGCCGAGCGTCTGGCCGATTTCGAGATGCACCGGATCGATCTCACGGGCGGGGCGGTGCTGGAAAAGGGCTGCGTCTATGTCGTGCCGCTGATGGAACGGCTGGCCCTGCCCGAGGGCGTCGCCGCGGTCGCCAATGCCAAGAGTTCGACCGGGCGGCTGGACCTTCTGACCCGTGCGATCACCGATGGCGGGGTGGAGTTCGACCGCATCCGGCCGGGGTATCACGGCCCGCTTTACGCCGAGATCTGCCCGCGCTCCTTCTCGGTGCTGGTGCGGCCCGGCCAGCGGCTGAACCAGATCCGGTTCCGTCGCGGGCAAGCGGTTCTGGACGATGCCGAACTGACGGCGCTGCATCGGGCGGTGGGGCTGGTCGCGGGCGGTCCGGCGGTGATTTCCGAGGGGCTGGGCTTTTCCGTCGATCTGAAGCCCGAAACCGGCGATCTGGTGGGCTATCGCGCCAAGCCGCATTCGGGGGTGATCGACCTTGACCGGATCGGCGGGCATGACCCGGCCGAGTTCTGGGAGGAAATCCGGACCGACAGGGGCCGGATCATCCTCGACCCTGGCGCCTTCTATATCCTGGTCAGCCGCGAATCGGTGCATATCCCGCCCGATTACGCCGCCGAAATGGCCCCCTATCTGGCCATGGTAGGCGAGTTCCGGGTGCATTACGCGGGCTTTTTCGATCCCGGCTTCGGCCATGAAGCGGCGGGCGGCACGGGGTCGCGCGGGGTGCTGGAAGTGCGCTGCCACGAGGCGCCTTTCGTGCTGGAACATGGGCAGGTCGTGGGGCGGCTGGTCTATGAACGCATGGCGGCAAGGCCCGAGACGCTGTATGGCGCGGGGATCGCGTCGAACTACCAGGGCCAGGGGCTGAAGCTGTCCAAGCATTTCCGCGCGCGCTGAGCGGTTCGCCCCCCCCCGCGCGCAGGAGCGGCTGCCGCC
>NZ_DSDD01000375.1:0-2822 GCF_011048875.1 Rhodovulum sp. | reverse complement strand
GGCCAGCGTTTCATGGCCGTAGATCTCGGGCTGACGCTGCCCAAGCAGGTTCAGATTCGGCCCGTTCAGGATGTGGATCGTCTTGCCCATCGGAATCTCCTCGGGCCGCATCTTTCCATGCGATGAGGCCAAGCGACAGCCCCAAAAACGCGCGCGCCGCCCGCTGCGCCAAGGCGCGAATTGACAGCGCCGCGCGGCCGGTTAGGCTTTCCCGGCGGGCGGCAGAAGATCGGCCCCGGCCATCAGGGAGAGAGACGATGTGCGATATCTGCGTGATGAACCGCGTCAAGGACCGGATGCTGTCGCGGCGCGGCTTTTTCCGGGCCGCGGTCGGGGCCGGCGTGGCGGCCGCCGCCGGTGTGACGGCTTCGGCGCCCGCGGCGCTGGCGCAGGGCCATGGCGGCGTCACCGACATGACCCATGAGTTGCACGAGGGCTTTGCCACCTATTTCGGCGAACAGCAGTTCTTCCCCGAGCAGAAATTCACCTTTGCCGAACACGGCTTCAACCTGTCGGAATTCCGGGTGAACGAGCATACCGGCACCCATATCGACGCGCCGCTGCATTTCTCGGCCGATGGCGCGGCGGTGAACGAGATCGCGGTGGGTAGCCTGATCGCGCCGCTTTGCGTGATCGACATCGCGGCGCGTGCGGCCGGGGATGCCGATGCCCAGGTCACGCCGGACGACATCCGCGCCTGGATCGCCGCGCATGGCGAGATCCCCGACAATGCCTGCGTGGCGATGCATTCGGGCTGGGCCGCCCATGTCGACGGGCCGAAATTCCGTGGCGCCGATGCCGAGGGCAAGCAGCATTACCCGGGCTTCCATGTCGGGGCGGCGCAGATGCTTCTGGAGGAAACCCGCGCGGGCTCGATCGGGGTGGACACGCTGTCGCTGGATCATGGGCCGTCGGCCGATTTCGCCACCCATTACGCCTGGCTGCCCGCGGGACGCTTCGGCATCGAATGCCTGGCCAATCTGGACAAGGTGCCCGCTGCGGGGGCGACGCTGGTGATCGGCGCGCCCAAGCATCACGGCGGCACCGGCGGACCCGCCCGCATCTTCGCGCTGGTCTGATCCGGCGCGCCATCCGCAACGAAGGAGGGCCCATGGCCACGGTCAGGATCTGGAGCGATGCCGAAGTTGAGGCGGATGCGCGCGTCAAGGCGGTGTTCGACGACATCCGCGCCACCCGCAAGACCGATTTCGTGAACAATGTCTGGCGTGCGCTTGCGAACCAGCCCGCGGTTCTGGAATCGACCTGGGCGCAGGTGAAACAGGTGATGACGCGGCCCGGCGCGCTTGACCCGGTCACGCGCGAAATGATCTACATGGCGGTCTCGATCGCGAATGGCTGCGAATATTGCGTGCATTCCCACACGGCGGGCGCGCGGGCCAAGGGCATGACCGACGAGATGTATGGCGAATTGCTGGCCATCGTCAGCCTTGCCGCGCAGACCAACGCGCTGGTGACGGCGCTTCAGGTTCCCGTTGACCCGGAATTCAAGGCGTAACCCGTGGAAAAGGCGATCATCGCGCGCGAGCCGGGTGGCCCCGAGGTGCTGGACTGGGTGGACTGGCCGGTGCACGCCCCCGAGGAGGGCGAGGTCCTGGTCCGGCACCGGGCTGTCGGGCTGAATTTCATCGACACCTATTTCCGCTCGGGCCTTTACCCCTGGCCCGATGACATCCTGATCCCCGGCGGCGAGGCCGCTGGCGTGATCGAGCCGCTGGGGCCGGGCGTCACGGGCTTCGCAATCGGCGACCGGGTGGCCTATACCACGCCGAACGGCGCCTGCTGCACGGCGCGGGCCATGCCTGCCGACCGGCTGGTGCCACTGCCCGACGCAATCCCCGACGAGATTGCGGCCAGCGTGATGCTCAAGGGGCTGACGGCGCATTACCTGATCCATGACAGCTTTGCGGTGCGCGCGGGCCAGAGCGTTCTTGTCCATGCCGCGGCGGGGGGCGTGGGGCTGCTGCTTGGCCAGTGGCTGGCCGCAAAGGGCGTGCGCGCCATCGGCACGGCGGGCGGACCGGACAAGGTGGCGATGGCGCGTGACCATGGCTGTGAGACGGTGATCGACTACAGCGCCGGTGATTTCGTCCCGGCGGTAATGGCAGCCACCGATGGCGCGGGCGTCGATGCGGTCTATGACAGCGTCGGGCGCGACACCTGGCGCGGCTCGCTCGCCTGCCTGAAGAAACGTGGCATGTTCGTGAATTTCGGCCAATCCTCGGGCATGCTGGACGACTTCCGCATCTCGGATCTTGCCAAGGGCAGCCTGTCGGCCACACGGCCCGTCCTGTTCGATTTCATCGCTGACCCTGACGAATTGCGCGCCCGGGCCGCCGACCTCTTCGCCGCCATCGTCGGCGGGTCCCTTACCCCGCAGATCGGCCAGATCCGGCCGCTGGCCGAAACGGCGGCAGCCCATCGCGCGCTGGAGGCCCGGGAAACGACCGGGGCCACGGTCCTGCTGCCCTGACCGGCGCGCAGGAACCACCCCAACACGCGCCATCCATCCGATCCGCGCGGCCGGGTCAGCAAAAGGTTGGCGCTTCTGGTGATCCGCCTCGCGCCCAAGTCTATCGGCCAAAGGATCCGAAAGACACCCTATCCCCGTGCCGCAAAAGCAAGCAGCGCAATCGGCGCGGGGCGTTCATCGCGTGCCGCCGCCATCCGGGCCGTCCGCGTCCATCTCCCCCGGCCCGGTATCGTCCTGCGGCTCGGGCTGGGGTTCGTCCTCCTGCCGGGGCGGTTGCTCCGGCGGCCCGGCCGAACGCGCCCGCGTGCGCAGCGCTTCGGGGTTGCGCAGC
>NZ_DSDD01000267.1:0-2827 GCF_011048875.1 Rhodovulum sp. | reverse complement strand
GTCGCGGATCGCGGCCTCGTCGACGGAAACCGGCTTCGCCTCGAATACCAGACCTGCCCGTTCGAGAAGCTGTCGCCGGATCGGCGAGCCGGAAGCAAGGATCACGCGGTCGGACATCTCGGTAGAACCCTGTGGAAAAGCGCGGGAACGGTTTTCGCATGTGGTGGAACAAGCCGGCCCAGAGCCTCCGAGGTGCCGGTCGGTCGGGAAAAAGTCAAGCCAGCGGCCCTGTCGATCCACGGTGGATCGTCGCATCCCGGTCCTGTGAGGGACTCGCCCCGACCGGAACAATCCCCCCATATCCACAGATACGTATCGGATTAAATATATCTAAAGTATTGTTCAATAATGGTTTTTATCATGTCTCCCCGATGTCCCGAAGATACCAACATGCTTTTCAACATCCGCCGCCCTGTGGACAGAGTCGGGGAGGGATCGGTAATCCCCAATACCCACAGCCCCTACAGAAACATCATCTTTTCTTTTCTTTCCTTATTCCCTTAGAAGGGGCGCGATCGGATCCTGCGCTGGAGTGAGAGAATGGCCGAGTTCCTGGCGTCCTACTATCCCTGGACCAAGTCGCTGCACATCATCGTTGTGCTGACCTGGATGGCCGGTCTTTTCTATCTGCCCCGGATCTTCGTCTATCACGCCGAACGCGCATCCGTGGGCAGCGAGACCGACGAGGTTTTCAAGATCATGGAGATGAAGCTCTACCGCTACATCATGAATCCCTCGATCATCCTGGTCTGGGTCTTCGGCCTTGCGCTGGTCTTTACGCCCGGCATCGTCGACTGGGGATCGGTCTGGCCCTATGCCAAGGGCGCGGCGGTGATCGGGATGACCTGGTTCCACATGTGGCTGGGCCTGCGGCGCAAGGAATTCCTTGCGGGCACCAACACGCGCACCGGGCGCAGCTACCGGATGATGAACGAGGTGCCGACGCTGTTGATGCTCGTGATCGTCTTCGCGGTGGTCCTGAAATTCTGAAAGATTGACTCGGGCCGGTCCGGGTTCTATTGACGTCGGTCAGCGGGCCGTCCGGCCACGCGCGTTCCCCTTTTCCGCAAGCCGCGCCTCCGGGTGCCCCTGTCGCGATACTCCCATGACCCAGGAAAGCCTGAACCTCGCCGATCTCAAGGCCAAGAGCCCCAAGGATCTCCTCGCCATGGCCGAGGAGCTGGAAATCGAGAACGCCTCGACGATGCGCAAGGGCGAGATGATGTTCTCGATCCTGAAGGAGCGTGCCGAGGAAGGGTGGGAAATCTCGGGCCAAGGCGTGCTCGAGGTGTTGCAGGACGGCTTCGGCTTCCTGCGCTCGCCCGAGGCGAACTATCTGCCCGGTCCCGACGACATCTATGTCTCGCCCGACATGATCCGGCAGCATTCCTTGCGCACTGGCGACACGGTCGACGGGGTCATGGTCGCCCCGCGCGAGAACGAGCGTTATTTCGCGATCACCAAGGTCACGCGCATCAATTTCGAGAATCCCGACCGCGCGCGGCACAAGATCAACTTCGACAACCTGACGCCGCTCTATCCCGACGAGCGGCTGAAGATGGAAATCGAGGATCCGACGATCAAGGACCGCTCGGCCCGGATCATCGACCTGGTGGCGCCCATCGGCAAGGGCCAGCGCGCCCTGATTGTTGCACCGCCGCGCACCGGCAAGACGGTGCTGTTGCAGAACATCGCCCATTCGATCGAGACGAACCACCCCGAGACCTATCTGATCGTCCTGCTGATCGACGAACGCCCCGAAGAGGTGACCGACATGCAGCGTTCCGTGAAGGGCGAGGTCATTTCCTCGACCTTCGACGAACCTGCAACGCGTCACGTCGCGGTGGCCGAGATGGTGATCGAAAAGGCCAAGCGTCTGGTCGAGCATAAACGAGATGTTGTGATCCTTCTGGACTCGATCACAAGACTTGGGCGTGCGTTCAACACCGTAGTGCCGTCCTCGGGCAAGGTGCTGACCGGTGGTGTGGACGCCAATGCCCTGCAACGGCCGAAACGGTTCTTCGGCGCGGCGCGCAATATCGAGGAGGGCGGGTCGCTCACCATCATCGCGACGGCACTGATCGACACCGGCAGCCGTATGGACGAGGTGATCTTCGAGGAGTTCAAGGGCACCGGCAACTGCGAGATCGTTCTGGACCGCAAGGTGGCGGACAAGCGCGTCTTCCCGGCGATGGACATCCTGAAATCCGGCACGCGGAAAGAGGATCTTCTGGTCGACCAGAAGGATCTGCAAAAGACCTTTGTCCTGCGGCGTATTCTGAACCCGATGGGCACGACGGATGCCATCGAGTTCCTGATCTCCAAGCTCAAGCAGACCAAGACCAATACCGAATTCTTCGATTCGATGAACACCTGAGGGCCGCGCCCGGAGGTGACCAATGGACACGATCTTCGCGCTGGCGACGGCGCGCGGAAAGGCCGGCGTCGCTGTAATCCGCATTTCCGGTCCGCAGGCGCAGCGCGCGGCGTGTGCGTTGGCAGGGACCCTGCCGTCCACGCGGCGGGTCGGGCTGCGCCGATTGGTCGATTCGCAAGGCGAGCTGCTGGATAGCGCGCTGGTCCTTCGTTTTGAAGAGGGGGCCAGTTTCACCGGCGAAGACGTGGTCGAACTGCATTGCCATGGCAGCCCGGCGACCGTGACCGCGCTGTTGCGGACATTGGGCGAAATGGATGGCCTGCGCATGGCAGAGCCCGGCGAATTCACCCGCCGTGCGCTGGAGAACGGCGTGCTCGATCTAGCCCAGGTCGAAGGGTTGGGCGATCTGCTGGAGGCCGAGACCGAGGCGCAGCGGCGGCAGGCCTTGCG